>JAQVOS010000010.1 GCA_028702495.1 Bacilli bacterium | reverse complement strand
GTTCACGGGTAGCAAGAAATAGAGGCAAGTGGCAAACCTCGCTTTTGTGCTTTGCACAATGCCGGTAACAGTGAGGGCAGGGCCCGCAGAGGAAAAACCACCAGCTACGCTGGTGGATAATTATTATATAAAATTTTCATCTTGTTTTAGAAGCCCACAAAAAGGGTCTTGAAATAAAAAGCAATTAATGATAAAATGTTGATATCGAATATCTTTATAGTATTTACAAGAAAGGATCCTGTATAGTGATTCACTATACAAAGCATATCCATTATGAAAATAAGTAGAATGATTTTCCAGTGGCTCATCCTTGATATATTTTTATTAACACTCATCGTGGCCCCCTTTTTTAATGTAAATATCGCCGATAGTCTTGTGGATGTGACCGGTGTATTTTCTCTTCCTTTATATCAACTACTCCTTATTATTCCAACAATGATTATTTTAATCAGGATCAAAAAACAGTATGAGGTCTTACTTAAGGTGTTGGGCATTGGTCAATTCGCATTATTATCTTCGATATTTATATTGTGTTTAACGAGAGACTATTATGTCATCGTGTTACCTTTCGCCATTCTCGCTGGCATTGCTTTATTACAAATAGTGAATATATTTTTTCCATCTACGAAGAAAATAAGGCTCGTTTCGATTATAATAACTTCTGTTTTTGTCATTGGAATAGGTCTTTATAGTTATATTTTTTGGACTGTCAGTCGCTTTGAATATCGGCTCATTCCAAATAGTGCGTCTTATTCCATTATAAGGACTGAAAGTAATATTCCAATCTTGCGAATTCCAAGCACCTATAACGAATTTCATATCACGACTATAAGAAACAATGGGATTCAATCATCCCAAGTAAAAATCATTATTTTTGAAGAGAACTCCCATATCAAAACGATTGGCGAAGAGGCATTTTATTGTCCAAACTTAAAAGAAATTATCTTGCCTTCAAGCCTACAAACAATAGGATATCATGCATTTTTTGAATGCCACGAACTAGAAAAAGTATTTATCCCGATAGGAGTTACTCATATAGATAGTAGAGCCTTTGCTTCTACCAATTTAACAATCTATTGCGAAGCAGAATCAAAACCTGATAATTGGGATGAAGCTTGGTGTTACATGGCAAAAGAGATTGTATGGGGATCATCATACAATTAAATAATAGAGTAACCGAAAAATATGATTCAATACAAAAGAAAGGGACTAATTAGGCTTCATTATGCAAAGAAAAAGGTTTTTGGAATGGCTTCTATTGATTATTTTTTGTTTCTTTCTTTTACTTCCGATCGGCGATACTGTTTTAGCGATATTTCTAATTGATGATGTTAACATTGATTTCATGACGATTCCTTTATATGAGTTACTGACGATTATCATTACTTTAATTGTTTTAACCTATATGAAGAAGGATCATCCGACTTTATTTAAAATATTATACATCTTTCAACTAGTATTATTGGTTCCATTTTTTATCATCCTTATAGATTCTTACGGTCACGCACTTTTAATCATCCTTCTCATCTTTTTATCTTTAATGCAAATTATTGATGTGTTTTCTACCTCCTCTTTAAGGTCAAAGATTGCATCCATCATAACAATGGCTATTTCTGTCATTGTAATCGGACTTTTTAGTGTTCTTTTTTGGACTGTGAGTCGCTTTGAATTTAAGCTGAATGAGGATGGTGTCTCTTATTCTATTGAAAGAATTAGAAGTGATATTCCCATCATTAGAATCCCCAGTACTTATCGCGGATTACCCGTCACTCGTATTAATGCTTATTATGAACATTATAACTATATTCGTGAAATCATTTTTGAAGAGGATTGTCATATTGAGGCTATCGATGATTGGTCCAATGGGTGTGGTAAGTTAAGAAAAATAACCCTACCATCTAGTCTAGATATCATTGATGACTTTGCTTTTTCTTCTTGTTACAATTTAGAAGAAGTATACATTCCAATCGGGGTAACAATAATTGGGACAAATGCTTTTCAGTGTGAGAATGCTACCATTTATTGTGAGGCTGAATCAAAGCCTGAAGCATGGGATGCTAATTGGTGCTTTGAAGCTAAAGTAATCATTTGGGGATATCAAAAAAGCTAGGATTTTGATCCTAGCTTTTCATTTGATTTTTTTGTAAGGCAGTCGCAATCGTATGACAACATGCCATTAAATGCATCTGGTCTTGTTCATTAAAACGATTAAGCGATAAACTATCGATATCTAAAACAGCAAACAATTCGTGTTTTACAAGGATGGGAAGGACTAGCTCTGATTGGGTCTCTGTATGACAGGCGATATAGTTTGCTTCTAAACGAACATCGGGAATAATAAGGGGAGCTTTTGATTGTGCGACGCGTCCACAAGCACCCTTTCCTAGAGGAATCTTGATACAGGCAGGAAGTCCTTGAAAAGGACCTAAAGTGAGATAATCTTTCTTCATGCAATAAAATCCCAACCAATTGACATTGAGGAGTTCGTGATATAAAAAAGCCGCAGAAAGTGATAAAATTGTGACATCTTCTTCGACACCATTTAATAGAGATTGTAATTTTTGATTCATAGATTTGGCTCCTTATGTTGTCTTCAATATACACCAAATGGGATGTTTTTTCAAGTATATATTTTCAACTGCGGTTTTTTGTAGTATAATAATAAAAGGGAAACTTATAAAAATCCCTAATTTTTTTGAAATAATCCTGATAACTAACTAAATGGAGGGCTTTTATGACCTACTTTGACTATGGAGCAACGACTCCGATTGATTCTGAAGTTTTAGATGCTTATATCAAAGCAACCCAACACTTCTTTGCCAATACCACTTCCCTACACTTTTTAGGGAAAGAAGCAAACCAAATGATGATCCAAGCAACTAGTGATATTTTTAAAACACTCGATTTAAAAAACCATAATCTCATATATACATCCAATGCGACCGAAGCCAATAATCTTGCCATTATTGGCTATGTTAAGCAGTTTTCTAAAGGCAAGATTATCACGACAAAAGTAGAACACGCCAGTGTCTATCAAACTATGCAATCTTTAGAAGATCGTTATACAGTATGTTATCTCGATGTAGATGATACTGGGCATATTCGGCTGGAAGATTTAAAACGAGAACTCACAACCGACACCCTCCTTGTTTCCATCATGTGGGTCAATAACATCGTGGGATCAATTATGGATATTCGAGGCGTGATTGAAGTCATGAAGGCGTATCCAAAAGCCAAACTTCATGTTGATATCGTCCAAGGCTTATGTAAAATCGTACCTGACTTTGATTTTAATGAAATTGATTTTCTTACTTTTTCTACCCACAAAATTTATGGTCCTAAAGGAATTGGGGGACTCTTCATTAAACAAGGCGTCACAATTCAAAAAATCTTATATGGATCGGAAGCACAAAATGGCCTGCGACCAGGCACCATGGATTTATCACTCATTGTTGCAACGGCTAAAGCCATTAAGAAATTTTATTCCAAGACCCAAGAAAATGAGGCATATGTGAAAACACTCTTTCATGAAGCCATCAGTTCTTTATCTAAAAACCCTAAAATTGTGATTAACACCCCGCGAGAACATGTAAGCCCCTATGTAATTAACTTATCTATCCCCTCTATCAAAGGCGAAACTCTCGTTCATCACTTAGAAAAAGAGATGATTTATGTATCGACAGGATCTGCTTGCTCTTCTAAACTACAAAAACCAGAACGAACTGTTCTTGCAATGACAAATAGTATGGAGCTTGCAACCTCCTCGATTCGGATTACACTTTCTCATTTAACAACCCACCCCGAAATTAAACACTTAGTTGAAGTGTTAAATCAACTATAAGGAGCTCTCATGTATGATATGATTCTTGTCCGCTTTGGGGAAATGACTCTCAAAAAAGACAACTATAAATTTTTCTTAAATCGGATGGTTCAGAATATTGAAAAGAAACTATCCATTTTTCCTCACATAAAATGTACCCATACTGCTTATCGTTTTTACATTCATTTAAACGGTGAAGATGAACAGCAAGTGATATCACAATTGCAAACGATTGTTGGAATATATAGCTTTAGTTTATGTAAAAAGACAACGAGCGATCTAGATGATATCGCGAGTGTTGCAATCGAGTGTCTTGAGGATCAAAAAGATCGTCTTCCTTTTACTTTTAAAGTTGAAACTCATCGAGCAAATAAAAGTTATCCTCTCACTTCTCAAGAAATATCTCAAGAAGTAGCAAAAAGAGTGTTACCCAATGTTTACGGATTATCGGTCGATGTTCATCACCCTGAAGTGACGCTCGCCATAGATTTACGAAATGAGGGAACCTATGTTTATACTCGGGTTATCAAAGGTCTTGGAGGATATCCTTCTGGAATGGCTGGAAGTGGTCTTCTATTAATCAGTGGTGGAATAGACTCTCCTGTTGCGGGATACTGTGCCATTCGCAAAGGTTTAAAAATAGAAGCAATTCACTATGCATCTCCCCCCTATACCTCGGATGATGCACTTCAGAAGGTCATCTTACTCATGGAACGCTTGGCAGAATATACCTCCGATGGAGAAATCATTCTGCACGTCGTTCCTTTTACGGATATCCAACTTCGCATAAAAGAGAAATCGAGTACTAATTATTTAATGACCATCATGCGTCGTACGATGATGAAGATTGCCGATGCATTTGCGAGAAGTCACCATATTGACTGTTTGGTGAATGGTGAAAGCATTGGTCAGGTTGCTTCGCAAACCATTGAAAGCATGAAAGTGGCGAATGAAGTCACAAATCTTCCCGTCATTCGCCCCCTCGTTACCTATGATAAAGAAGAAATTGTACTCTTAGCTAAAAATATTAAAACCTATGAAACTTCTATTGTTCCATATGAAGACTGTTGCACCATTTTCGTACCCATTCATCCAGCTACAAAGCCTCGTTTGGAGGTCGTCATCAAGGAAGAAGAGGCCTGTGAATTAGAACCTCTCATTCGCGAAGCCCTTGAACATATTGAAACATATAATCTAAGTAATAAAGAAAAAACACGCGTACGACCCTATCGATTATATGAAATATAAAAAATAAGGAGAAAATCATGAATCCAGAAGAAAACTTAAATGAAACCCCGTTAGAGACTGAAGAAACCCTTGAAATATCTGAAGAACAAAAGCTTGCCATTGCTTTACAAGAAGTAGAAGTCTTGATGGAAGAAGTGGAAAACAAAGCGAATGAAATGTCCATTGATGAACGAAATGCAATCCTTGAGGAATATATGGCGCTTAAGGCAAAAGCAAAAGACATCCGAAAACAAATGAAGGTGTTAAAGAAAACACATAAAACTGTCTATGATAAAATTCCTGTTTGGATGTATCTTTATGCCATTATACAACTCATTTTGTATTTTCCCTTTTTATCATCCATGCTGTGGATTAATTTCTCAAGTTGGTTGATTACCATTTTTAATGCCCCTCTAAATGATATTACCAACAATGCTCCAACTTTCTTTTATAACACCATTCTCTTTTTACTGGTATATGCCCTTCCTCTTTTAGGATTCTTCACATCGTGGATCATCGACACCTATGCCACTCGTTCTCCATTTAATCGGAAAACGTTCCGTTATATTTGGATTGGACAAACCATCTTAATGATTGGGATGGGACTTTGGATCTACTTTACCTTTTTAAAGGATGTCCTCCGATGAGGCAAATCACATCCCCGCAAAATCCACTCGTTAAATCATGGATGAAATTGTCAGATCGTGCAACTCGCAATGAATGCAAACAATTTCTTGTTGAAGGGAACCATTTAGTGGAAGAAGCGTATAAAGCAGGGATATTACAAGAAACGATTATTACACACTTAGAAGATGCCATCCCCGGAGTTCCCTCAACCCATGTTTCAATGGAAGTGATAGAGAAACTCGCCAAAACGAAAACCCCTCAAGGAGTGATGGGACTATGCCGAATCAATGCCTATCCAACCTTCTCTAAAAAAAGATATCTCATCTTAGATGGGATTCAGGATCCTGGAAATCTTGGAACACTCATTCGGAGTGCCCTAGGCTTTGGAATCGAAGGACTTATTACTACTCCCGATGGAGTTGACCCCTATCATGATAAAGTGGTACGTTCGGCTCAAGGAGCCCTCTTTCATTTAGAACTTCACACCCTTCCCTTTGTTGATTTTCTTCCTCAGTTAAAAGAACAAGGCTTTTACCTATATGGAACAGATGTTGAACGGGGAACACTCCTTGAAGAAGTAACCCCAACCCCTAAATTTGCTTTAATGCTCGGTTCTGAAGGGGGGGGATTATCATCTTATGCTCGTAAACAAGTGGATAATTTCGTTCACATTCCTACTCAATCAATTTTAGAATCGTTAAATGTTGCAATTGCTGGGTCCATCATTTTATATCACATGATGCAAACAGGAGGATACTAATGGTTCATTTAGGGAATGATTGGGACTCAATCCTGCAAGAGGAATTTCAAAAGAGTTATTATTTGTCTTTAAGAGAATTTTTAAAAAAAGAATATGAGCACTATACTGTTTATCCTGCAATGAATGATATCTTTAATGCCTTAAAACATACCGCTTATTCTGATACGAAGGTAGTTATTTTAGGGCAAGATCCATATCATAATCCCAATCAAGCGCATGGGTTAGCTTTTTCTGTTCAAAAAGAAAATCCTCTTCCGCCTTCGCTTAAAAATATATATGAGGAGATTGAACACGAGTTTGGGATATCGATGGGGTCTTCAGGGGATCTTACGCCCTGGGCTAAGCAAGGTGTTCTCTTACTCAATGCCGTGTTAACCGTTCGTGCTCCTTTGGCCAATTCGCATAAAGGAAAAGGATGGGAGTTTTTTACAGATGCCGTGATTCGCTATTTAAATAATCGCCCAGACCCAGTGATATTTCTCTTATGGGGACGTGATGCTAAAGAAAAAGAAAGTCTCATCACCAATCCCAACCATGTCATTTTGAGGGCATCTCACCCAAGTCCCCTTTCAGCCTATCAAAGTTTTTTTGGTTGTGGACATTTTAGAAAGGTGAATGAATGCTTGTCCAGTTGGCAAAAAAAACCCATTGATTGGAAAATTAGTTAAAAAGAAGAACAAACCTTTTTGACAAATCCACATTCTTATGGTATAATAAATTATCTAGTTAGGGAGTGAGTTTTCTCACTCCCTTGAATATATTTTAAGGGAGAGTTTATGAAAAACTTACCACCCATCGTAAAAACCATCATTGAAGAAGAAGCAAATCGCCTTGAATTAACTGTTGAAGACATCCTTTGGGAGATGGAACGTAATCAATACTACCTTCGCGTCTTTGCTGATACTGAAGTTGGATTAACAATTGACGAAGCGACTGCTTTGAATGAAGCCATCAGCTTACGACTCGATGAAGCAGATCCCATCGATGTTGAATACTTCTTAGAAGTATCATCTCCAGGACTTGAGCGTCCCTTGAAGAAAAAAGAGGATTTCATTCGTTTTATGGGGTCGTACATTTATGTAAAAACCTATCGAGCCCTCGATGGGAAAAAAGAGTTTTACGGAACACTCTCATCTTATGATGAAGATACAATTAGTTTAATTTTAAAAGACAAAACAAAAGAAATAACCATTGAGATTAGCCATGTCGACATCAGTTTCGCACGCTTGGCAGTCGAATTTTAGGAGGAACCTATGATTAATAAGAAATTTTTTGAATCCCTTGAAGCTATTGCTTTTGATCGGGGTCTTGACATGGAGGCTGTTCTCCAAAAAGTAGAAGTTGCCATGGCCATTGCTTGTAAAAATAGCGATGTTCCTTATAGTGGAACCATTAAGCTAGAAGCTGACATGGAAAAGAAGAAACTCAAATTTACGGAGTACAAATACGTTGTGGAAGAAGCTGATCCTGAAGGGCCACGAGGTCAAATCACCCTCGAAGAAGCGAAAGTTTTAAAGCCCAAAGTCAAAGTAGGCCAAGAGATTCATGAAGAAGTGAATTTATCATTATTTGGTCGAAAAGCAGCATCCCTCTTCCGTCAAAACTTACTGAACGAACTCACCTCCCTTGAACGAGAAGATGCTTATCATTATTTTTCTGAAAAGATTGGCGAAATCATCACGGGACGTGTCACCGCAAAAAATGAAAGGTTCATCACCATTAGTCTAGGCAAGGGCGTTGATGCCACCATGTCAATCAAAGACTCCATTGAAAGTGAAGACTATTTGGTTGGAGAAGAAAAGAAAGTCTATATTAGTAAAGTTGAAAGAACAGGGAAAGGGCCTAAAGTTTTTATTTCCCGTACCAACAAAGAGATTGTCAGAAAACTATTTGAAATGAATATTCCCGAAATTGCGGCAGGACAAATCGAAATCATGGGCATTGCGCGTGAACCTGGGGTTCGTAGCAAAGTGGGAGTTATGGCATTATCAGCCGATATTGATCCAAAAGGTGCCTGCGTTGGCTCTCAAGGATCCCGAATTAAAGCCATCAACAATGCCCTCAATGGGGAAAAGATTGATATCTTTGTTTGGAAACAAGATCCAGTTGATCTCATTGCTGAAGCATTGTCACCTGCCAAAGCTCTAAGTGTTATAGTGGATGAAAAAACGAAAAAAGCCATCGTGATTGTCAACGATGACCAATACTCCCTCGCCATAGGTTCTAAAGGTCTCAACGCAAAACTGGCTGTTTTAACAACTGGCTGGAAAATTGATATCAAAAAATTAGAGGATGCCATTGCTGAAGGATTAGAATACACCTATAACGTCAACAATTAGGAGGAACGAATATGCCTAAAGTGAGAAAAATACCCATGCGTCGCTGTTTAGCAACCAATACTCCCCACCCCAAAGGAGAGATGTTTCGAATTGTTCGTACACCTGAAGGTGAAGTTAAAATTGATCCAGTTGGGAAAATGAATGGACGTGGAGCTTATTTATCAAAAACTGAAGAAGCCATTGCCCTCGCAATGAAGAAAAAAGTCTTAGATAAAGAATTAGAAGTGACGGTTCCCGAAGCCATTTATCAAGAATTACTCGCAAAGGTAAAATCGTAATGCAAAAAAATCCTCTGTTGCTCCTTGGCCTTGCCAAGAAAGCCGGAATGATCAAGTCTGGTGAGGATGCCATCCTCCAAGGGCTCCAAAAACGTGAAGTAAAATACGTTTTTATAGCCAAAGATGCCTCCCCCAAAACCATTGATAAATTTGAAAGAAAGTGTTATTTCTATAAGGTAACTTGCTGTATGGATTATACAGCTGAAGAACTCTCTTCCGCGATTGGACAATGGCGAAAATGTATCGCCGTGATCGATCAAGGATTTGCAGAAGCCTTTCTGAAATATAAGAGGTAAAAATATGAAAGTCAAAGAAATTCTTGAAATTCTAGGTGTTGCTGCCGAAGAACTATTACAAAAACTCGATAATGTCGGTGTTGAAGCAGACCTAGAAACGGACATCAAACCTGAAATTATCAAGAAACTTAGCAAGGTATATAAAGTCGATATCAAACCAGCAAAAAAGAAGCCGGTAGAAAAAATCGCAGAACCCGTCGAAGAAGTCACGCCGATTGTTACTCCTGTTATCACTGAAAAACCAGTGGAGCCGAAATTAGGGGTTAAAAAACCCGCTTTAGAACCCATTACACCAGCTGAAGAGAAAAAAGTTGAAGTAGCAGCTAAAACTACTGTCTCAACTCCTGTTGAGGTCGAAACCAAGGTCAAACCTCTTGAACACATAGGTGCTTCCGTGGAACTTAACCATGTTTATGATCAATATGAAGAGTTTGTTGAAGATAAAAACCCCTATAATCGTCTCAAAAATGTTAAGAAAAATAAGGTGAAAACCACTCAAAATCGGCAAGCTAATCTTCCAAAAGAAAAGCAAAAAGATGAACGTATTTTATATTATATTGAGGGAATGACGGTTGCAAAAATCGCTGATGGACTCAGTGTAGGAATTGGCGATGTTGTTCGTAAACTGGTTACCCTCGGTTATATGACGAGTGCTACCGAAGTATTAGAACGTGATACCATCGAACTCGTCGCTTTAGAGTTTGGATATGAACTCAAAAATCGTCTTGAAACCGATATTACAAAATTTGAATTCATTGATTTTGCTGATGACGAAGCCTCTTTAGTCGAACGTCCTCCAATTGTGACCATCATGGGACATGTTGACCATGGGAAAACAACCCTTCTTGATACCATTCGTAACGCAAAAGTCGTTGCCAGTGAAGCGGGAGGAATTACGCAACACATTGGTGCTTATCAAGTTCGTAAAAATGGGAAACTAATTACGTTCATTGATACCCCAGGGCATGCTGCTTTCACGGAAATGAGAGCTCGTGGTGCTGGTGTTACGGACATCGTGATTCTTGTCGTTGCTGCAGATGATGGCGTCATGCCTCAAACCATTGAAGCCATTGAACATGCACAAGCTGCCAAAGTTCCCATCATTGTTGCCATCAACAAAATGGATAAGAAAACAGCAAATCCTGAACGGATTAAGCAAGAATTGGTTCAATATGATCTTCTCGCTGAAGAGTGGGGAGGAAAAACCATCTTTGTTCCCCTTTCCGCTTTGACGGGAAAAGGGGTTGAAGAGCTCTTAGAAATGATTCTATTAGTTTCAGAAATTGAACAATACAAAGCCAATCCTAATCGATTGGGATACGGAAGTGTTATTGAAGCACGGATTGATAAGGGTCGTGGAGTTGTTGCCACCCTCCTTGTAAAAAATGGATCTGTCAAAATTGGAGATCCGATTGTGGTTGGTAGCACCTATGGTAAAATCAGAGCCATGCAAGATGAGACTCTTGGAAAATTAAAATCTGCAAGCCCCTCTAAAGCGGTAGAAGTCACAGGACTTTTGGAAGTTCCAAATGCTGGGGATCGTTTTATGGTCTTTGAAGATGAAAAAACAGCTCGTTTGGTTGCTGAACAACGAATGATTAGAACTTATCAAGAAACCCATGCTGCACGAGGAGTTAAATCATTGTCCTCGATGTTTGAAGCGATGGATGAAGGTGTTAAAGAATTAAATCTCATCATTAAAGGTGACGTTCAAGGTTCGATTGAAGCCCTAAAAGGTTCGCTTGAAAAAGTGAATGTTGAGGGAGCTAAAATTGAAATTGTTAGAAGTGCCGTTGGTACCATCACCGATACCGATATTTCTTTAGCAGTTGCATCTAGCGCCATTGTTATTGGTTTTAATATTCGTCCAAATGCAAAAATTGTGGAAGAAGCCAAAGCCAAAGGCATTGAAGTTCGTTTATATAACGTCATTTATAAAGTTCTTGAAGACATTGAAGCCGCTATGACAGGGTTATTAGATCCCGTCTTTGAAGAAAAAGTCATCGGTCAAGCCGAAGTTCGTGATATCTTTAAAGCCTCCAAAATCGGAACGATTGCTGGTTGTTATGTCACCAGTGGTGAAATTCGGCGTAGCTGTGATATTCGCCTCATTCGTGATAGCATTGTCGTCTATAGTGGTGCTCTCGGATCCCTTAAACGAGTGAAAGACGATGTAAAAGAAGTTCGAACTGGATTTGAATGTGGGTTAACCATTGAAAACTTTAATGATATTAAAGTAGGAGATGTTGTTGAAGCCTATGTGATGGAGAAGGTGAAATAATGGCTTTCAAAAGAGAACGATTAGAGAAAATCATCGAACGTGAAGTGGGAACCATTCTCCTCATGGATGTAAAAGACGATCGTCTTCATTTTGTGACCATTACGAAAGTAAATCTCACAGGAGATTTATCAATTGCGACCGTTTATTATACCATTCTTGGAAATCCTGAACAAATTGCAGCCACTAAAGAAGTCCTTCTTGAAGCCAAAGGTTACATTAAAGGGCTCTTGAGTCACCGACTTGATATTCGTAAAATCCCAGAACTCATTTTTAAATATGATGAATCGTCCATTCAAGGCGATCGCATTGAAGAAATCTTGCGTCAAATCAAACGCGAAGAGAAATAAAAAATACGGCTTAATGCCGTATTTTTAATTGGTCAATCTTATTTTTCGTTTCCCATAGAAATGGTATCATGGGACGCAGTGTTGATTGGTTTTCCATCTTTACGAGGGCGACCACTTTGGCGTGTAACAGGAATACCAGTTGTTTTAAACTGATGAATCCATTGCCATAGCAACCCTGTGTTTAAATCGTACTTACGTGCTAAAGCAGCCAAACTTAATGTGGAATCATTTAAGTATTCCTTGACTACTGAAACCTTGAAATCCACGGGGTGGGTACGAAATTTTTGTCCTTTACTAGCCATATTTAATCCTCCAATAATTATAAATTGACGTAGATTACTACCATATTGTTATTATATCTCATAATATTAAAAAAGGCAAGTAATATGACTTTTTTTATAGAATAATTTGAATGTCAAAATTAATCCTTTTGGATTGCATTGAAAAAGAATTGATATTCATGCTTTTATATGGTAAAATAAACAAGAAAGGGTGATTCAATGAAGGAAAAGCTGAATTTGATTCCCCATAAACCAGGTTGTTATCTCATGAAAGATGCAGATAACACGATTATTTATGTTGGGAAAGCCAAAGATTTATATAATCGGGTTCGTAGTTACTTCATTGGAAGTCACGATGCGAAAACTACAAAACTAGTTTCCAATATTCGTGACTTTGAATACATCATCACTTCTTCGGAAACAGAAGCACTTATTTTAGAAATCAATTTAATCAAACGTCATCAACCAAAATATAATATATTACTGACGGATGATAAATCATATCCCTATATTCATATCACTGAAGAACGTCATCCACGTCTTATCTATATTCGTGATATTCATAAAAAACCAGGATTCTACTATGGGCCTTATCCCAATGGAAGTGCTGCAAGTGCTGTCGTTGATCGTCTCAACAAGATTTTCCCTTTTCGCAAATGTCGGAAAATCCCTAAGAAAGAATGTTTATATTATCATTTAGGGATGTGTCTTGCTCCCTGTATCCAAGAAGTAAAACCAGATGCCTATCTTGATATGCGTGAAAAAGTAGATTCTTTTCTTCGGGGCAAAGCCAAAGATGAAATCAAAAAGATGCGCTTACTCATACAAGAAGCATCCGATAAATTACAGTTTGAAAAAGCATTGGAATATCGCAACCTGATTAATGATTTAGAAGTTGTGAGTGAAAAACAAAAGATGGAAGGATATCATCTCGATACCGATGTTTTTGGATATTATCAAGAACTAGACAAAATCAGTATTCAAATCTTTCATTGGCGTGAAGGAAAACTGATTGAACGAAAAGGCCTTCTCTTCCCACTTCTAATGGAAGCATCCGAATTCTTAAGCGAATTTATTGTTCGCTTTTATCTTGAACAACACCATCCTCTTCCTGAAGTCATTATCGCTCCTTCTTGTCACCAAACAATGATTGAAGAAGCGATAGGGCATAATATTATTATTCCAAAGCGCGGAAAGAATAAAGAACTACTTCAACTTGTTTCGGAAAACGCGAAAAACAAACTTGAAGAGCTCGCGAAACTTGATGCCTTGCAAAAGGAAAAAACAGAAGGGGCTCTAGAAGCCTTAAAAAATACACTTGGTATTCCTCTTGATACCATTGAAATGTTTGATAACTCCAATATCGGTGGTACTAGCCCAGTTAGTGCCATGATTGTTTATCAAAATAATCAATTTCAAAAATCATTATATCGAAAATATCATATTAAAACAGTGGTGGGTGCCAATGATGTTGCCACGATGAAAGAAGTAATTCTTAGACGATATCAAAGGTTAGAAGCCAATCCATCCCTTATTTTGGTGGACGGAGGTGCAACACAGGTGAAGGCGGCTGAAGATGTTTTGTTAAGCCTTGGTCGTAGCATTCCCGTCGCCGGTCTTGTGAAAGATGATAATCATCGAACAGATGCCATCTATTTTAAGAAAGAAACGATTCCTCTCGATAAAGCGAGTCATGAATTTCGCTTACTTGAAAAAATTCAGGAAGAAGTCCATCGTTATGCCATTACGTTCTTCCGAAAAACACACATCAAAAATCAACTCGCATCAAAACTAGATGGAATCTATGGCATCGGTCCGGTCAAGAAAAACCAAATACTAAAGCTTTTAGGACAAGATAATTTTAAAGAAGCCATCCAAGCATTAAAGTTAACCGAAGAACAAAAAAGCCAAGTTTTAGCCATATTAGAGAAAAACTAGGAAGGACATTCATGAAAGTATACGGCAAAGTGACCTCAATTGATCGTTATCATCGTACCATATCGATCATCATCCGCAATCAAAAAAAATATTTTCACTTAACCAATCGAATGATGCAAGATTTTCGTCAATACTTGCAACAATCACCCTATGTATGCATGGATGTGACTTCAAGTAGAATTCCCGTCAATGGCATTAAAGCATATGAAGTGAATCATTTTATTAAAATCATTGTTCCACGCATCACAGATTACAAAGTCTATTTTAATATGGAAAGTATCCAGCAAGAGATACGAACCCTCATCAATAAACCTTACTATAAACTATTTCTCGATTTAGAATTTAGTTTACCAGGAACAGGGGGAAAACCCACTTCCGAAATCGTTCAATATGGAATGATTTTAGAAGATCCTGAAGGCAAAGTGGTTTTAGAAGAAGCATCTCTTCTTCGTCCCTTTAATGATAAAGCTTTAAACGTAAGAACGCTTCTCTTCTTATCACGAATTTATTCTGATTTTGAGAATGCACCCTCCTACATTGAGTTTTATCAAAGCTTAGAACGTTGCATTCGTGATTATAATGTTAAGATTATCGCGTGGGGAAAAAATGATATATTAGCAATGCAAAAATCGTTTAAAACCAATCATCTCCAACCCTTGGACCTTCGTAATCGATATATGAATTTAATGCAAGTCATTAAGAATTATTTCTCGTATAAACAAGAAAAAGGGCTTTTCACAACTTATCAAGAATATAAGAATATTCCTTCTCTCATCCAAAGCCATGATGCCCTTGAAGATGCCCAAATTATGCGAGAGATTTATCATATGTTCCAAGATGAAATCAATCAAAAATAGACATGAACGAAAAATGTTCATGTCTATTATATTTATTGAAGAATTTTATTTTTATCACCAATACTAGTAGTAGAGAAAGTGATTTGAATGGTTGTACCTTGATTGAGCTGACTCCTTAATTTAATAGTTGCCTCATAGAGCGAACAAATGTGTTTAACAATGGCAAGCCCAAGCCCTGTACCGCCAGTCTCCTGTGAACGCCCCTTATCAACTCGATAAAATCGTTCAAATACTCGACTTTGATCCTCTTTCGGGATGCCAATTCCAGTATCTTGTATGGTAAAACTACAAACAGTTGTGGTGAGGATAATAGATCCCCCCTCCTTATTGTACTTAATCGCATTATCAAGGAGATTGTGAAATAAACCTACTAAGTGATTACGATGAATCCATAAAGGTAAGGGTGATAAGTGAGTTTCAATAATAAGATGTTTCTCATTAATCGCTAATTTAAAATGGTCAAGAGCTTCACTTATTAAAAGAGAGGCATCAATTAATTCATTTTTTTCCTTTGGTTTCCCTTCAAGATGGGATAATTCAAGCATATCATTCACAATTTGATGCATACGATTTGCTTCTTTGAGCGTTCTTCTAATAGCATCTTCCACTTCTTTTGGCTCCTTCAAAATGCCTTCAGCAAGCATTTGCTGATAGCCAATGATGGTGGTGAGGGGACTTTTAAGTTCATGAGAAGCATTAGCAAAAAATTCTTTTTTCATCAACTCTATTTGACGACGCTCTGTCACCTCTAGCACCATAAATACTGCTCCAGGATGAGATTCGTCTTTGGATACCCATTTATTGACAAGAGGAGCAATGTTCATATAATAGATGTGACCTTTTTCAGTGTAGTCAAAGGCATAAATATTTTTATTCAGTAAAGAGGATTGTATTTTTTCTTGGATATCGAGTTGGCGAATACCATAGATGAAGTGCTTGTTTAATACTTGCGGGCGCTTCACTTCAAACAAATCAAGAGCAAATTGATTGATGAGCACGACATTAGCTTGATAATCAAGAACGATAATCCCTTGATTAATGTTATCAAGTATAAAATTCAGTTTATCTTTTTCTTCTCCAATCATTTCAATCTTCTGAAGAATGTTTTTATTAATATCATCAATCTGCATTGAAATGGCATCAACATCATCACCAGCAGGAAGGGTCGCTTCATGAGTAATCTCCTGCATTTTCGCTACAACACGATGAAGAGGAAACAATGCCTTTCGAATTAAAAGGTCAACAGCAACGAAAGAAAGTAAACTAATGATAGAAAAAGATAGAACTCCATACATAATGAAGGTGTTCGTAATATGATTAATGGATGAAACAGGAAGCGCAATACGGACATAATGACCATCATCCCTAGAAGCAACATAAATCATATCCTGTTTAAGGGTGTTGGAATATCGCTTATAAATCGTTCCAAGGGTTTCAATTTCGGGGCGTCCAAGATGTGAATCAAATCCGGTTTCCTCTGATGAATCAAACAAAACCTCACCAGTGAGGTCAATGATGGTCAAGCGAATATCAACATTGAGCGTATGAAGAGATTGGCTAACTTCAAGATCGTTATCACCATGATAGAGAAGCTCTGTCATAGAAAGATACTCCATTAAATCCTCTTTTGCTGCTTTTTCGTTGTAATAGGACACAATAATAAGATTGGTGATAATGACAAGTAATACGGAAGAAAAAACAACAGCAATCGTAGTAAATATAATGTTGTTTTTCATAACCGAACTTTATATCCTACCCCGTGAATGGTTAAGATAAATCCTTCATCAAGTTTGTTTCGTAGGGATCTAATATGCATATCAATGGTTCTTGTCTCCAAAATCACATCACCACCCCATAAAGTAGATATCATGGTGTCACGATTAACGACCTTTCCTTTACTCACCATAAGCAATTCCAGAATTTTAAATTCTTTATTGGTAAGGTTAATTTCTTGTTCATGATGAAATAATGTTTGACGATCTCGGTCTAAAGTATAGGGACTGATGTGAATGATTCGATTCATGCGAAAACGACGAACTTTCGCATTGACACGCGACATTAATTCTAAAATATCAAAAGGTTTTCCAAGATAATCATCTGCTCCAAGATCCAAGCCATCGATGCGATCCATGATAGCTGATTTAGCTGAAACAATGATGATTTCAACTTCGTCATATTGAGGTTTTTGACGCATATATTGTAAAAGTTCAGTTCCTTGAATATCAGGGAGCATGAGATCAAGGAGGACCATATTAGGAGTCTTTTTTTTCAAGGCTTCAAGAAATGTAGCGCCATTTGGAAATATTTCAACAAGGTATCCTTGCTTTGAAAGAGCCACTTGAATCAAATGACTAATATCTTCATTATCTTCAACGGAAAAAATTGTATAGTCCATTTCTAAAAAATTTGCCGATCCTTATGAAATCCATTAATGATATAAATCGCCCATTCAGCGATATTCACAGCATGATCAGCAATCCTTTCAACATATTTTACCACTAATGTCGTATAAATTGCAAGGGAAGAGGTGATTTGATTCGTATCATCAAGAGCAATAATGTATGCAATAATATTTGAATAATCCTCATCAACCGCCTCATCACGACGAATGACATCTTGGGCTAGTTCAAGATTACGATTGACAAAACTTATGATTGAATTTTGCACCATTTGCCGAGTAATATCAAACATTTTGTCAATGGTATCAAAATGAACTCGCCCCAATCCTTTATATTTTATACATAGATTCATAATATCTTCTGCATGGTCACCAATTCGTTCTAAGTCTGCGACCATTTTTAAAACGCCAGATACTAATCGCAAGTCTCGTGCATATAATCTTTCTTTTAATATTAAATGAAGTGACATTTCTTCAATAAGACGTTCCAACTGATCAACAATATCGTCATTAATGGAATATTCACAGCAGTCTTGTCGATAAGTATCAAATGCATCAGAGATATTTTTGGTTACCTGATCGACCATTTTTAAAACCAATTGATTCAATTCATCAATTTCTTGATCTAATATCATATTATCCAAACCTTCCTGTAATATAATCCTCTGTTTTCTTATGTTGAGGATTTTTGAATAATTCAACTGTTTTATTCATTTCAATCACTTCTCCAAGAAGAAAAAAGGCAGTTTCATCACTCACACGTGTCGCTTGCCCCATATTATGAGTGACAATAATAATGGTATAATCATTTTTTAAGTTGAAAATTAGTTCTTCAATCTTAAGGGTGGCAATGGGATCGAGAGCACTAGTGGGTTCATCCATTAAAATAACCTGTGGCTCCATTGCAATACAACGAGCAATGCATAAGCGTTGTTGCTGGCCGCCTGATAGACTAAGAGCATTATCATTTAGACGATCTTGAACTTCTTCATAAAGAGCTGCTTTTTTTAGTGAATTTACAACAATTTTCAATAATTGTGTTTTGTTCTTTATTCCATGAGCTCGGGGACCATAAGCAATATTATCAAAAATGGACATTGGAAAGGGATTGGGGGTTTGAAAGACCATGCCCACGTGAGTACGAAGATCCGTTGCAGCCATATTCCATATTGAAGTTCCATCATATTCAATGATTCCTGTTTGGTGACAGGTAGGGATGAGTTCATTCATACGGTTTAGGCATCTTAATAGAGTGGATTTCCCACAACCTGATGGTCCAATAAAGGCAGTGACATGATGTTTATAAAAATTCATATTGATGTCTTTTAAAACGTGTTTATCGTCATAAAAAACATTTAAGTTTTGAACACGAAAAATTGTTTTCATTATGATACTACCTCCATTCGCCTTAATCGCTTTGTCAATCCTTTTACCATAATGCTCAGGAGTAGAACAAGGATGAGAATGATAATTGATATTGCACAGGCACTTTCAAAATTGGGATTTTCCCCACTCATAAGAGTCCATATATGAACCGCCAAACTAGTTGAACGGTCAAAAATTGATACACGATCTTTTATAACAGTTCCTACTGCATAAATGAGGGCAGCAGATTCCCCAATAATCCGTCCAATAGATAAGATGGTAGCTGTTAGAATTCCACCAATAGCATTGGGGAGGACTACTCTAAAGATTGTTTGTGTTCTTGAAGCTCCTAAAGCAAGAGATGCTTCCCGATAAGATTGTTTAATAGTTGATAAACTTTCTTCAACTGTTCTTATGATGATAGGAAGTAATATCATGGCGAGGGTAAAAGCCCCACTTAAAAGCGTTCCTGTTTGAACGTGCGTTATCGTACTGACTACAGGGATAAACACTGCAGATCCGACCATTCCAAAGATAATGGAAGGGATTCCCGTGGTTGCTTCAATGAATGAGCGAATAATCCGTGTGATTCTATTAGGTCGTGCATATTCATTTAAATAAATTGCCCCCCCAATTCCTAACGGAAGTGCTATTATTAAGGTAAGAAGAATCAAAATAATGGTTGAATAAAGAGATCCTCGAATTCCACCACCACGCGATGAAGCGACAAGATCAGTGATGATCATTCCTTTTTGGAATGATGAGGCCATGATTTCGGCTTTATTTTTTGATTGAATGATGATGAGGTTACCTCCCTCATCTTCTAATAATACTCGATCAATTGCCATTCCAACAAATAAACCTTGATAATTATTTTGGTTAATGACTTCCATATTGCGTAAAGGAGAATTTTGATCTATATATGATACTATCACAATTGGATTTTGGTTATAATCAAGATCATCACGGAAAGATACTCCCCAACGAGAGGTAAAATAATCCATTTCATTCATTGGATTAATATATTCATCAAAAATGATATCGTCTTCTAAGTGAAGATTATAGACTTCTTCATAATAATTACTGGTTAAAAAGTCCCATGAGAGTGACCTCAGGCCATTCTTTACAATGAACCCAACTAACGTTAATAAGACAATAAGACCAATTAATGAAAAAAACATAGTGATTAAATAAAGAAAAGCTTCTTTTCTTGCTCTCATTGAAACGCTCCTATCTTTCGCTTTATTGTGTTCAAAATGAAGTTTATAAGAAGTACCATGATAACAAGCACAATACCAACAGAAAAACGAATGTCATAATCAAGACCACTGGTTTCTTTAATACCCAAAAGAATGGTTGAAGTGAGTGTTCGAGAGGTATCAAATAGATTGAAAGTAGGTCCAGAACCGTTATTTCCAATGACCATTGATATGGCAGTTGCTTCGCCTAAAGCCCTCCCTGCTCCAAAAATAATTCCAGAAAAAATTCCATTTTTGCTAGAAGATAATACAACCTTAAAGTTGGTTTCCATGGGGCTCACCCCTAAAGCCAATGATCCTTCAATAATATCTTTCCGAACAGAATGAATACTATTCATAGCCACTAAAGTAATGGTTGGTAGAACCATCGTAGCCAGAACCAAAACCGTGGCCAGAATAGAAATTCCACCAGCACTTTGATATCCAAATGAAGATGCAATCCTGCGAACAAGTGCAGTAATGACCCCCATTCCGAAAACACCATAGATGATGGAGGGAATGCTGGCAAGGAGTTCAATCACGTAGGATAAAACGCTTTTTAATACTTTTGGCGCGATACGAACAATGTATAGAGCGGTTATTACGGAAACAGGAACAGCGATGATTAAGCTTAAGAGCATGATATAGAGAGTATTAATAATAATGAATCCCACGCCATAATTATTTGGAGCGACGAACCATGTATTTGAAAAGAAAAAGCTACCAATATTAACCTTGTATTCCTCACCACCGATCGGATACATCGAAATGAATGGAAAGATTCCCTTCAAAAAGATAAAACCAACAATCACAATGATCATTGATGCACAAATAACAGCGATAGAGAAAAACGCCATTTGAGCACTTCGATCAATTTGCTGTTTCACTGAAGATTGGTTCATAAAACTAAAACTTAAGCAATGATTCTCATCATTGCTGTGATTCTAATTCTTTCCAGGTTGTCATAATTCCTGAATAGATTGATTTTAATGTTGCTTGTGATATGGAATTAAGGACATTATCTGGGTGGACAACGACAACGATGGCATCGACACAAATGATTCCAGTAGTGCCTAGTAAGGCAGGTTCTGAATCTAGTAGTTTGAATTCACGACTTGAAAATCCGATATCCAAAGCATTTGCTCCATCTTTTTCACTCCCTTGAGTCCGCTTATAAGCATCTCCACTACCTGTGTGATTATGTTCTGTCACAAAGTTTCCACATTTTTGACTAAATTCACTTGATAATGCTTTGGCAATTTTTTCGACTGAAGTAGATCCGCCAAACATCATTGTAATATCATGGTTGTCTTCAAGAGTAATTGGAAAATTTACCTTAATATCATTCCATGAAGGATCATCTGGATTAATCGAGACAATGCCATCTTTAGATTGAATGGTTGCTTTTGCTTCTTTCGTTGATAAATAGGCAATGAATGCTTCAATGATGGCTTGTTTTGTTGAAGTTGTATAAGTGGAACGGATGATGTAGTTAAAATTACGTTTCAGTAAATAAGTTCCATTTAAAACATTTGTTTCATTAGGGGCAATGCCCTCATAAGAAAGTCCTTTAAGAGTAGAACCCTCAAGTGAGGAAAGGGAGATATACCCAATTCCATAGATGTCATTTTTAATCGCACTGATGATATCGCCATTTCCAGCTAACTCAACGTAGTCATCAACTAGAGAAGAATTATCCGTAACAGCTTCTTTCATATCGATTGCCGTAAAAAAGCCATCACGAGTTCCACTGGTAGTATCACGGGTGTAAACATTGATCCTTGGATTGAGGGTGGGTTTGCACCCAGAGATAAACAACGCTATCAAAAGAGTAACAACGAACATAAACAGTTTAGAATTTTTTTTCATGATTGATTCCTTTCATATTTTATACCCTCATTATAGAGGAAAGGATGAATCCGCGCTACCAAGAATGTGTAAAGATATGTAAAGAAATTGTAAAGAACGACGATGGTGATGTTTCCATAAAAAACACTTGTATTTATTAGAAAAACACTTGTATTTAGATTAGAAACAATGTATAATAATCACAAGTCAAAAAGGAGGTCACTATGTACAAAAGCACAAGAGGACAAGATTGTCTTGGAGGGTTAGAAGCCATCATGCAAGGGATTGCCCGTGATGGAGGCTTATTTGTTCCGAGCTCCTTTCCACAATTATCCCTTGAACAACTAGAGCTCTTTCCTCGCGAGGAAAGTTATAAAAGCATTGCTACATGGATAATAAAAGCTTATTTACCCGAAGTATCACTCCAAAGGATTGAAGAAGCAGTTAAAAAGGCTACCGCTCTATTTGTAAATCCCGCGATTACTCCCATACGAGAAGTGGATGATACCATCTTTTTAGAATGCTTCTATGGACCTACTAAGGCATTTAAAGATATCGCTTTATCCCTTCTTCCTCATTTTTATAAGTTGGGAGAAGAAATAACACATGAAAAACGCATTGTTTTAGTTGCAACTTCTGGGGATACTGGAAGTGCAACACTCGCAGGATTCTCGCAACTTCCCGATGCAAAAGTCATCATCTTCTATCCTCATCGAGGGATTAGTCCGTATCAAGAGCATCAAATGCTTTCCTATGAATCAAATAATATGCACTCAATTGCCATAGAAGGTAATTTTGATGATTGCCAGGCATTGGTTAAAAAGTTATTTAGAGAGTATCCCCTTTTAACAAGCGCAAATTCCATTAACATCGGTCGTCTTCTTCCTCAAATCACATACTATTTTGTCGCATATAAAGAATTACTTGATCGCAAACTGATCGAGAAAAATGAACTCATTAACTTTAGTGTTCCAACAGGAAACTTTGGAAATATACTCGCGGGGTATATTGCAAAACGGATGGGATGTCCGATCCATCGCTTGTTATGTGCTTCCAACCAAAATCATGTCTTAACAGATTTCTTTCAAACAGGAACCTATAATCGCAATCGGCCGTTTTATATCACCAATTCTCCTTCCATGGACATTTTGGTATCATCTAATTTAGAAAGACTACTCTTCTGGATTGGTGGCGAGCAAGAAGTGAAGCGTTGTATGAAGTCACTTGAAGAAACGGGCTCTTATACGATTCAAGAGCAGGATAAAGCAGCGTATTCTTTTTTCTACGCGGCTTATGCAAGCATTGAAGAAACCACCGAAACTATTGAGGGTTTTTATAAAAGGACCCATTATATCATGGATCCTCATACGGCCGTTGCAAAAAAGGTGATGGATGATTATAAGAAAGAAACCCATGATGCTCATAAAACGGTTGTTATCTCAACCGCAAGTTACGAAAAATTCATGGATACCATTAGACCCATTGTTCCCCATCTTCCCCCCGATCCTGATTATGCTTTCATTTGTAAAGAAAAGCGTCATGTATGGAGCCTTGATGAGGTCTTGAAACAATTTGATTCATTAGTTAAGGAGATGATACGATGATTACCATTCGTGTTCCCATGAGTACATCCAATTTGGGTCCAGGTTTTGATTGCCTTGGCCTTGCTTTAAATGGCTTTAATACCTATCGCTTTGAAGCTAATCGTAAAATGGAACTCGTAGGATTTCCGAAAGAAATCGATAATACATCGAATTTAGCTTATCAAGTGTATATTGATTGTTATCGCAAAAATAATCGTCCTCTCTTCCCAGTTCGCATCACGTTTTTACAAGAGGTTCCTCTTTGTGGGGGCGTTGGAAGTAGTGCAACCGCGGTACTTGCAAGCATTATAGCGTATCACGCATTTGTTGGAGAAACGATCAATCGAGAAGAGCTTCTCCTTGAAGCTCTAGAATACGAACACCATCCCGACAATATTGCAGCAGCCATTTATGGGGGACTCACAGCAGCGATTATCACCGCTCAAGGAGTAAAGGTTGAAAAATTCACCGTAAATCCCGAATGGAAGGCCATGTTACTCATCCCTAATATGAGTCTTGACACCACCAAGAGTCGTTCCGTTTTACCCAAAACGATTACACTAGAGGACGCAGTTCATAATTTGGGACGTGGTATTTTAATTCCTGAAGCTTTAAAAAATGGGGATGAAGATCTTTTGGCTTCACTCCTCGAAGATCGCTGGCATGAACCCTATCGCTTGCCATTAATTGAAGGGGCTCACGCCATCATTGCTTATTGTCGCATTAGAGGTATAGCTTGTTTCTTATCTGGAGCAGGAGCTAGCCTTTGTGTTCTCACGAAAAGAGACATCTCCTTATCATTTGAAGGATGGGAAACAAGGGTTTATGAAGTAAGTCCCACAGGATTATCCTATGAAAAATGATTATTTGATTGTTCATAAAAGCATTCTTCCATCGAATTTTTCATCGATCATAGAAGCAAGAGATATGATTGAGCATCATGAAATGAATGTTTCCTTCGCTTGTAAAAAGGTGGGGATTAGTCGTTCTACCTATTATAAATATAAAGATTATGTATTTGCTCCCACGTTCCTTGCCGGGAGAAGAGCTATCATCGGATGTCACTTACAAGATGAAGCAGGCATATTGTCAAATATCATCAACTACTTAGCCAGTATTGATGCGAATATCATTACCATTCATCAAGAGACTCCTCTTCATGAAGTTGCATATGTCGTCATCAGCATGAATATTGACAGTATTTCCCATTCAATGGATGATATCATCAATCAAATGAAAGGATTGCGAGGAGTGAAGATGGTCACTCTGATTGCGATTGAATAACTATGAAAATTGCATTATTAGGACTTGGAACTATTGGTAGAGGCGTTTATGATATCATTCATAATCAACCATTACCCCTCGAAGTAAAAAAAATCTATGATCGCATTCATCTTTCCGAATTCGAAGGATTGTATGCAAACTCGCTTGATGAAATTTATCATGATTCCGAAATCGAAGCGATTGTTGAAGTGATGGGCGGAGAAGAATTTCCTTATCAAGTAATCAAAGAAGCTCTGCACCATCATAAGTCTATTGTCACTGCGAATAAAGAAGTCATCAGTCGTCATGTTGAAGAACTCACCCTTCTTAAAAGCAAGATGGGAGTTGAACTATGCTATGAAGCAAGTGTCGGGGGTGGAATTCCCATCATTCGTCCTCTTTTTCACATCAAAAAAACCAATGAAATTTCTAAAATTGAAGCCATTTTAAATGGAACCACAAACTATATTCTAACAAGAATGGAAGAAGGAGAATCATTTGATGGGGCGTTAAAAGAAGCCCAAAAGCTAGGTTTCGCAGAGGCTGACCCCACTCAGGACTTGTTAGGACTCGATGCACTTCGAAAAATCGCGATTCTAGGAATGATTGCCACCAATCAAAGAATTGATTATAACATGATTCCTCATGGAGGCATCCAAGCCATCAATCAAAGTGATATCACTTTTCTTAAGAAAAATGGATATACATTAAAAATGATTGCAACCCTTAAGGATCAATATGCATCGGTCGAACCTGTTGCAATTCAGAAGGATCATCTTTTTAGCCAAGTAAAATATGAAACCAACGCTATTATTCTTAGTACCAATTATTATCATGATTTAACTTTTATTGGGAAAGGGGCCGGTCGTTATCCAACCGCAAGTGCCATCGTTGATGATTTACTCACGCTCGAAGGTCATCGAGATGCTTATTCCATCAATCTTCAAAAATCAATGGGTATAAAAGATACTGAAGAAAGTTATTATTGTCGCATTTCTGATATCGAAACTTTTCCCTCTTCACTCGTTCTTCTTCGTGAAGGGAACCAATTTATCACAAAACCAATTTTACGAAAAAAACTCAATCACGAACATATTGAATTTTATGCCCGGATTAGAAAAGAGGATTGAAATGTATCACGTTGCCATTGTAGGTGCTACTGGACTTGTGGGTAGCCAATTTTTACAAAAATTAGAAGAAGTAAATTTTCCAATTAAAAGTATAAGACTTCTTGCTTCCAGTCAAAGTGCTGGTAAAACCATCTGTTTTCAAGGAGAGGAAATCATTGTTGAAGAATTAAAAGAAGACAGTTTTCAAGGAATTGATATTGCCCTCTTTAGTGCAGGCGGAGAAATGAGTCGTCACTTTGCTCCCATTGCAGTAGAAAGTGGAGCCGTGGTTGTGGATAACTCCTCTTGTTGGCGTCAAGATCCATCGGTGGGGCTTGTTGTTCCTGAAGTCAATTTTGACGATGTTAATATGAATCGTTTGATTGCCAACCCCAATTGTTCTACCATTCAGTCCATTCTTCCGGTAAAAGCCATTCATGATGCCTTTCATGTGACAAGAATTCATTACAATACCTACCAAGCGGTCTCTGGAAGTGGAATGAAGGGTATTCGTGATTTAGAACAAACACAAAACAATGAGGAACCTATCTTCTATCCCTATAATATTTCTAAAACATGCATTCCCGAAATCGATGTTGCGATGGATAATTTTTATACCAAAGAAGAAATGAAAATGGTATGGGAAACACGTAAAATGTTGCATGAACCGAATCTTCCTATTTCCGCAACATGTGTAAGGGTTCCTGTTTTAAATTCGCATGCTGTCTCTATTGCATTAGAATGTGAAAAGCCCTTTACATTAGGAGCGGTTGAAAAAGTCCTAAAAGACTTTCCTGGAATTGTGGTAGTGAATGATATCGCTCATCACCAATACCCCACTTCCATGCATTCTAATGGAAATGATTTGGTTTATGTCGGTCGTATTCGTCGCGATTTGGCTTGTGAAAACGGAATTCTTCTATATGTTGTTGGCGATAATATTCGTAAAGGAGCTGCTTCCAATGCGGTTCAAATTATTGAAAGAATGGTCAAAGAACATTTGTTATAATCCATGGATTATTTAAGGTTTATTTAATGTTGAATGGGTAAATTGAAGCGAATAAATCGAATCAGTTTATTCCTTCCAAAAAAAGCACCTGTACTGATACACAGGTGCTTTTTTATTATGCATTGGCTTCCATAATAATCGGAATGATAATGGGTCTACGTTCTGTTAATTCATAAATGTAATTGGTGAGTTCACTCACAATAAATCCTTTGGCTTGGGTGACATTAGGAATTTTATGACTCTTCAAATATTTCTCCATCGTTTCGTAAGATCGAAGCGCTAAAACGTTCACCAGTTCTTCGGATTGTTTCATATAGATGAATCCACGGGATACAATAACCGGCTGAGCAATTTGGGTGTTTCCTCGCATTGCAAAAGTAACAGAGAACATGCCATCATCGGCTAGAAGTTTTCGTTCTTTGATGATGGTTCCATCCGCTAAGGCATTATTAGAATCGATATAAATATCGCCAGAATGAACACAGTGTTCACTTCTTGCTTGCCCATTTTCTAGCGTTAAAACTTCACCATTACTTAAAATAAAACAGTTTTCTTCAGGAATTCCTGTTTGAATGGCCAATTCAGCATGCTTATGCTGCATAGCATATTCACCATGAATGGGCATAAAGTATTTTGGTTTTGTAAGTACAAGCATTAATTTTAATTCTTCTTGAGAAGCATGGCCTGATGTATGGGTATCGGTTACAGGACTGTTGATAATGACTTGAGCTCCTGCTTTATAAAGCTTGTTGATGGTACGGTTGATGCTTTCCTTATTTCCCGGAATCGGTGAAGAAGAGAAAACAATGGTATCACCAGGAATGATTTTAATGGTTTTATGAGTTCCTTCAGCGATTCTTGATAAGGCTGCTAAAGGCTCTCCTTGAGAACCTGTTGATAAAATGGTGATTTTTTCAGGTGGGAAATGAGGAAACTCTTTCGCATTAATAAAAGTCCCACTAGGGGCATTAATGTAATTGAGTTGCTGACCAACATTGATGGTCTTCTCCATGCTTCGTCCAAACACAATTACTTTTCTTCCAGTAGCAACACTTGCTTCGACGATTTGTTGAACACGATATACATTTGATGCAAATGTTGATATCAAAATTCGCCCTTTTATTTGCGTGAAAAGATTGCGAATCGAAGAACTAATTTTTCTTTCAGAACTCGTAAAACGAGTCACACCTGAATTGGTACTATCAGCTAAAAGAATGGCGATACCTTCATGACCATAAGTAGTGAGCTTGTGATAATCAGCATGATGACCAATGGGAGTAAAGTCAAACTTGAAATCTCCTGTATGAAGGATATATCCTTCTGAGGTTTTAATGGCAATTCCATGTGAATCAGGAATGCTATGATTGGTTCTAAAGAATGATAAAGTAAAGTTCTTGAAGGAATAAATGGACTCATCATTGTATTCAATTAATTTAAGATTGGTTCGAGCAAACTCGGACATTTTATTTTTAATAAGACTAACAGCCAATCCACTGGCATAAACAGCTGGGACTTTGACCATTCGTAAGAGGTAGGGTATTCCTCCAATGTGATCTTCATGACCATGGGTAATGAATAAACCTACAATTTTATCTTCATTTGCTTTAAGATAGGTGTAATCAGGAATGATGTAATCAATGCCATAACTATTTTCAGGAAATAAAATACCTGAATCAATGATGATGATTTCATCCCCCTTTTCAACAACATACATGTTTTTGCCGACTTCACCTAACCCTCCTAAAGCAAAGACTTTAATGGATTGATCAGAAAAGTGATCAACGGTGGGTTTGATTTGCTTTGTATTCGTAAGGATGCCCCCTTTCTTCCTAAAACTCTTTATTGTATTATACACTAATTTATGATAAAAAGGAACGATAAAACGTTTTTAAATTGAATTAAGGTATGATATAATAGAATCAGGTGAAGCAAAATATGAAACGTAAACTGATCTTATTTGATGTTGATGGAACATTATATGATAACAAGCAGCGATCTGTTCCGGCCTCAACCATTCTTGCTCTCAAAGCACTCAAAGAAGAAGGCCATGAAATTGCTGTGGCAACTGGGAGGGCGTATTATATGCTCTATTCGATTGACGCTCTAAAACCTTACATTGACCATTACATTTTAATCAATGGTCAACATATTATGGCTCATGGGGAAACCATTTATGAAGATACCATTGATGATTATGTTCTTGCTAAATTGATTCATTCCATGGAAAATCGTGGACTTATTTATGGGTTTCAATCCTCAGAAGAGGAGGCGGTCAACCATCTTAATCCCGAAGTCATAGAGTCATTTCATGACTTAAATTTAAATGTTCCCCCCCTCAATCCCTCATTTCATTTATCGCATCAAGTATATCAAGTGTGGTGCTTCTGTAATGCAACAGATGCTCTCGCAATCGGAGAAGAGAACCCTGATTTTGAATTTGTTCGTTGGATTCAAGAAGGATATGATGTCATAAAAAAGGGTCAATCCAAAGGAAAAGCCCTTCATATATTAAGAGATTATCTCCATTATGATATTGAAAATGTCATTGCTTTTGGGGATGGGGACAATGATATCGAAATGTGTAAAGAAGCAGGGCATTCCGTCGCGATGGGAAATGGAACGCAACGTCTTAAAGAAGCTGCTGATGAGGTTACAAGTTCCATTGATCATGATGGTATCGCCGAAGCACTCAGGAGACATCATCTCATATAAAGAAAATTTAATAGAGGTAGTCCATGGAAGTCTTTATCTTTTTAGGATGTGGAATCCTTAGTGTCTTTATTTACATCATTGCTTATCAACGCTTGCGACCCGTCCAAAACATCACCATAAAAACAATCTCAAGTACTTTTTTTGTGGCTGTGGGCGTCAGTGCATATTTTAGAAATCCAGATAGCATCTCCTATTCCCAATGGATTCTTATGGGTCTTGGGTGTGGTTTCTTAGGAGATATTGTTTTGGCTTGTAAGGAGATATATCCCCTACGACGCCATACCTTTGTCGTCACGGGATTGCTTCTATTTCTAATTGGCCATGTATTCTATCTCGTAGCCCTTGCAAAACATCTTTCATATCACATTGGTTTGTATATTGCCATTATTATTTTGATTACACTGATTATTATTATCATTAATCAAATGAAAGTAAAATTATCATTTGGAAAAACAAAATGGGTCTTCTTTCTTTATACCCTTGCGATTAATACACTCCTTGTTGTTGCAATCCTAAATTTATTTGGCGATTGGAATCGTTATAAATTACTCATTGCCTGTGGTGCCTTGTTTTTTGTGGCGTCGGATTATATCTTATCATTATTGTATTTTGCAAAACTATCATCTAGAAAACGACGTAACTTAAAAATCATGAATTTACTTCTCTATTATGGTGGGCAATTATTAACCGCTGCTTCTATTCTCATCGCATAAAAAAAGGGATCGTTTTGATCCCTTTTTATACATTTGTTTTCGTATTTTCTTGTTCATCATTCATTTTGAAACGAATGGGAGTAGAATTTTCTGGAACATAGAATGGGGCTTCAGGATTTAAATGATCAACGAATAGTTTTCCATGAAGATGATCATGTTCATGTTGAAAAACAATGGCCATATATCCGCGCAAACGTAGGGTTGCTTCTTTGACTTCAAGAGTATCAAAATCATATAAATAACAACGAGCGGTAATGCGTTTGGGACGATGAACATATCCTTGAGTATCACGATCCACTGACAAACAGCCTTCTCCTGCTTCAATATAAGTTAATTCTTCGGAATGAGAAATGATTTTCGGATTGATAACGCCGTATTGATGAAGTTGTCCAGTTTCATCAAAGCCTAGAATACAAAACATCTTTTTTAGAACACTGATTTGTGGAGCGGCAATTCCCACACCTGGGCGAATATCATATTGTTCACAAGCAACAATATCGTATCCATTTAATAAATATTCGTGGAGTTCATTCATCACTGTTTTATCTTCTTCAGATAAAGGTAAGACCACATCTTTTGAATTCTTTCGCAAGTTGGGATCATTTTCTTTTATAATATCTTTATATGTTAGCATGCAAATCACCTATTATCATCTTACCATATAAAAACATTTTTCGCAATCAACTTGCTTTAAAAAACAAAAATATTTCTTCTATTTTCTTGGTTCAAAAGAATCTCTATGTTATAATATGAGGGGTGATATACATGATTGATGACATTATTATTGACTTTGAATTATTTACTTCTGAAGAAGTGGGACTCATTTATTCCTTTTTTCGTTTGATTGAAGAAACAACAAGTAAACGAGTTAATCCTCTATATTTGGAAGAAGAATATAAACGATATCGAACAATCATTAATAGCATTCGTCTTGAAAAAAAATACGATGCGATGGTAAAAAAAGCGATTGGAGTTTCAATCTATCAAACGATGGTAACTCTCAAGAGGGCAAAATGAGACTCGATCGATATGTTGCTCATGCTCTTGGAATATCTCGCTCAGATGCTCAAGCCCTCATTAAGAATCGCAAAGTCCACCTCAATCAAGGATTATGTACTACCATTGATCGAAAAATCGAAGAAAAAGATAACATTAGTGTCAATAATGAGCCCGTTATTAATGAAACATATCATTACATCATGCTTCATAAACCCAAAGGATATATCAGTGCAACCACCGATAAGAAGCATAAAACCATACTCGATCTCATCGAAACAAATACCCCGCTTGCTCCTATTGGGAGACTTGACATTGATACAGAAGGATTGGTTATTCTTACCAATCATGGGTCTTTAATTCATTATCTCACAGCTCCGAAATCGCTTATATGGAAAACCTATTATGTGAAAACCCTTGAACCCATGAATGAAGGCTATATCCCTCGTTTTCAAGAAGGATTTGATTTGTATGATGGTAAAAAGAAACTGTATCACTCCGAACCTGCTAAACTAGAGATTAAGAATTCTTTCGAAGCTTTTGTTCATATTCATGAAGGAAAATATCATCAGATTAAGAAAATGTTTTTTGCGATGAAAAACGAAGTCATCTATTTACAAAGAATTGCTATGGGACCCATCCAACTTGATCCGAGTTTAAAGGTGGGAGACTATCGCGCCTTAAAAGCAGAAGAAATATCAAATTTATTATCCCTTATGAAAAAGAGGTGATTTTGTGAACACAATCTATATGATGATCGGAATCCCTGGATCTGGAAAAACAACGATAGCAAAACGACTTCAAGAAAGTCTTAATGCCGTCATTATTTCTTCAGATGTTGTTCGCAGTCATCATCCCGACTGGAAGGAAGAATGTATTTTTCCCGAAGTATATCGTCAAATTGCTAAGAACCTGAACTCGGGTTCAAACGTCATATTTGATGCAACCAATATTGATTGTCAGACGAGGGCGAAGCATCTGAGAGCGATTCGAGCGTTCATATCTTCATTTCGCTTAGTTGCCTATGTCATATTAGCAGATCCTGATATTTGCATAAAACGAATCATTCTTCGTAATGAAAAGAAAGTGGAACTCTTTCTTCCACCCGAAGTTACCCTATTTTATCATCATAAATTGGTTCATCCAGCCCTAGAAGAAGGGTTTGATGATATAATAACCATTCAAAATGACATCTGAAATAAATTGTCGAAGTACTTGAATTATTTATTAAACTGTGTTATCATAAATTAAAGGATATTATTAAATTTTTCATTATAATTAAATAGCTTGTATTTTTGTTTTTATTAATAATAAGTGTACGATTATACATGATTGCTTGAGAGATGATTTTTGGTTAAAAAATCATTTTTTGTATAGGAAAACCCCCAGCTAGGCTGGGGGTTCCAGTAAAGCCTTTTGGCGTTCAGTCTTGAAAATAAAAACTCCTTTTGATAAGATAGATGTGAGGTTTGCCAACTTCACAAAATCAAAA
>JAQVOS010000056.1 GCA_028702495.1 Bacilli bacterium | reverse complement strand
ACAAAGCGCACGTTATTACGATTAAAGGAGACTCGTATCGATTAAAAGAAACCAAAGAGTGGTTAAACCGCTAGGTGGTCAATTTCAAATCGCTGAGGGTGGTCAATTTCACGTTGACATTTGCATCTTTGTATTTCATATATACATCATATAATTCTTGTCTTATTATTTTCATTTATAGTCATGTATAATCAATTTATCTAGAATTGATTTTTCCTTTCTTTTGAATTAATGCTTTTATCAACCTTAATCAGGTGATAAAATATAGTTAGCACTGTGGATTTGTTTCTATTTTTTTACGGCTTGACTGTTTGAGGTGATTCTAACCACAGTCTTTTTTATACTGTTAATTAAGTTAATTAGCACATTGATGCTTTATGATCAACATGAATACAGGAAGAAAGATGAAAGTGGCTGCACAGTGCATTTTATGGAGGTGAATATGATTTATTTTGTTGGCATTGATATTGCCAAGTACAAACATGATTGTTTCATTGCTACTGAAACAACAATCGTAACTAAAACACCATTGACTTTCGAAAACGCCAAGGAAGGATTTAGTATACTTCTTGATTTACTCTCTTCCCTGGATCAGCAAAACGAAATTAGAATAGGGTTTGAAGCAACTGGTCATTACGGGAATAACTTAAAGCAATTTTTGGAAAAATGCCATTACTCTTTTATGGAATTGAATCCACTATTGGTTCAACGATTTAAGACTACCACATCACTTCGAAGAACCAAAACAGACAAATCAGACGCTATTACTATTGCCTGCTATCTATCGACAGTTGACTACAAGCCCTATCCAATTAAATTTTACCATATTTATTCATTGAAGTCACTAACTCGTTTACGCGATTCCTTTGTTAAAGAATGCTCAAAACATCTTGTTCGATTAACAAATGTCCTGGACTATATCTTTCCAGAGTTAAAACCCTTTTTTAATGACAAATTTAGTGCTACACTATTCTATTTACTGAAACACTTTCCTTCCTCACAGCATATGTCTCAAATGAACCAAGAGGATTATCTACAGATGTCTAAATGTTTGCGTCACACCATTAGTTATGCTAAATTTGTTAAGCTCGTTGAACTAGCTAATAATACCATTGGAAATGTAAACGAGCTAAAACTATTTGAACTAAATATTTGTTTATCTAGTTATCAAAGCGTAGAAACGCAAATCGAACGCTTGGAAAATGAAATCATTACGATTGCTGAAGAATACCATTTCAAAACAGCTACTATTACTGGAATTGGACTTATTTCTGCTGCAACGATTGTTGCTGAATTTGGTGATTTTTCTCGCTTTACTTCTGCAAATTGTTGTTTGGCTTACGCCGGGTTAGACCCAGCCATCTCGGAATCGGGAACCATGAGTTTTAAAGGTAAGATGGTTAAGCATGGTTCTGGACATTTACGTTATGTTTTAATGAATTGCGCGGAAGCCTCGTTAATGCATAATCTAAAGTTTTATGATTATTATCTCAGGAAGCGTCGCGAAGGAAAATCACATCGAGTTGCCTTGAGTCACGTAGCCAGAAAACTAGTAAATATTATATTTACTCTAGAAACAAAACAAATTGATTATGACTATTCATTAGTAAAATAATCGTAGCAGTTATTTTATTAATAGGACTGGTGCGTAACCTTTTAAAAAGTGAGTTTTTAAAAGGATTTTTTGTATGCACACATTAGGTATTGTGATAAATTTCATAATATTGCTTGACTATTAATAGTTAATCACCTTCATATACTTGATAAATCCTAATATATCTTACAACTATTATACAACAGCATCTAATTATTTTCCACCATTATCTCTTATAGGTTCGAGTCCCGTAAGACCCTAACATTCGCATCCCGTAAGTTAATGGTTCGAATCCGTGGCAAGTCTCATTAGGTGTTTAAATCTAAATGTTTCATAAATCCATAAAAAAAGACTATTTCACTATATTTTAAGCAAAATAGTCTATAAAATTAAAAAATGGATCCTCTTTTTTAGAAGACCTATAGATTTTAAAAAATGGTGACCTGTACGGGATTCGAACCCGTGAGTGTATGCGTGAGGGGCATATGAGTTGAACCGCTTCTCCAACAGGCCAGATACTTATTATATTATACACTATCCCCTTACTTTTCGCAAGAAAAGAAAAAGCCTATTCGTGATATGAATAGACTTTATTGATTTGATTTAGTAATGTGTTTTTGGTTTTGACTTTTTCTTGATTGCAACAATCACAAGGACAATAACCCCAATAAATATAACGATGGGAAGCATTGCTATGCCAAGCACGAACATAATAAAGTAAAGATCCGGTGCATCCGCTGTTTCTAATTCTTCTTCTTGTGAAATGAGAAAATGTAAATTATAGGATGGGTAATCGGTGCTTTTCGCCTTATAAATACCTGTAACTTCTGACTCCTCAAAATCAGTACTATCAAAATATTGAAATGGGTTTCCTATTTTATAAGAGAATTCATATTGTTCAACCAAGTTTCCGTTTGAATTTGATTTTGGAACAATGGTAGCATAGACTTTATTATCATCTAATAGAAACGAATAATAGAGAGGATAAGATATTTTAATTTCACTTTGACCAGCAGGTAAATGAATGGAATAACTGAAAAACACCAAACTAGATACCATTGTCGATTTTGCATGGAGATCATCATAGGTATAGTGGTAATAATCCAATCGGAGTTGATCGAGTAGTATTCTAACTAACCCCTGAGCTTCTTCTCTTTCTCCAACATCGAAAACCTTGTGAAAAAATTCACTAAATGTAATTTGCTTTTGTGTCATCGTGACATTTTCAAGGGTGTAAGTGGATAAGGGGCAATCCATTAGAATTAAACTACTTGGTTCTTCAGAAGCCCAATATTTGAAGTGAATAATGTTTTTATCAGTCCAATTTGTTCGCTCTAAATAGTCACTTGATAGAATTCTTGTGCTATTCGCAGCGATGCTAAATTCTATATAAGCTTCTTCATCATTAGTGGGCGTAAACTCATAGTAATAACCCACGACATCGTTGGGAACATTCATCGCCGAAACTCGGTTATTATAATACGTTGTATAGTTGATGAAGGAAGGATTTAAATTAAGTAGCGAGCTATAACTGACATCGGGCGTTTGACTGATAGAATTGAGTTTTAGTTTTACTTTCTCAAATGGGAGGTAATCCAGCCCTGGGCATAGAGGCACAACGATATCAACATCGCAAGCATCCCCACTGTTTTCAACATTAAGTGTATTTTTATAGATAAAATAGGCAGGTTCCGATTCGCTAGTATGCCATAAATCCAGTGCCCCACCAGAACTTGTTTGTTCGATGGTCACGGATTCCTGATGAACAGCCACATCTTCGGGCATCATAGGCTCAATAATGAATATTTCTTCTGCACCTACATAGTCTACTGCAGCATTGAGTCTGGTATTCATTGTAAAAAAAGTAGTTATTAATAGCAATAAGGATGTCAATATTAGCAATCGTTTCATATAATCACTTCCTTGTCATTCATTATATCATGTTTTACTTTTTTTAACGAGATGCAATTCACACTATTTTGTGCTAGTAATCGTAACACTTGCTCCATTTGATGTCATCGCAGTGACAAGAATGTTATAGCCAATGGACGTTCCATCGTACCATGTATAACTGCTCAACCCATCATTTAATTGAAATAGATCATCATTTGTTGCATATTCACCATATTCTGAAAAGCTAGTATCTTCAATACTATTATTGCTATCGCCTTCAATGATGCGGATAAATTTGTGCTCACTTGTACTATTATTAAAAGAGAAAGGAGTATCGTAGGTTTCATTCCCTGAATCACCAAGTGAAGAGTCCATTCTTGCGTCGACATGATAGATGAGAACTCCATAAGTACTAAAGAGACCACAGTATCCTTTGGTGATGGCATTAAGACCATCGGGCGTAAAGAACTGGATGATGATGTATTCGCTAAATGGACTGACTTCATCCTTATAAATAATATAAGCACCACCAGTTGTTCCAAAAGATTCTAGTTGAATGGTCGTAGAATCGGTTATAATAGTAGGTTCAATCCAACCCAGTAAATATTTGGTGGCAGCATTATGATCTCCAACAGCCATATCCATCATGTCTGCTCCACCGAGTCCCCCTGCGGGTCCTACTTCAAGATCATAATCATAATAGTCATCCAGACCTAGGAGATGACCCGTTTCATGAACATAAGTGGTGGAATTGACGGCAACATATACATCATCATAACTCCATTCCGTTTCATTGTCATCCATGACATCATACATAAAGTCAGCTCCTGCCCACATATAATAATTGACAGAAACCCCATCATAAGTCGTGGGTTCTTCTTCATAAAAATAAGTCACCCATGCCCACCATAAAGAATCATTATCATAATCTACGGGAGCTGCATATATTAAATAAATGGCATCAATTTCTCCGTCATCATTTGAATCATATTCAGAAAAATCAATACTACCATCATAATAAGCTAAGACAGCTGCCATAATTTCATCTTCAGGATAGTCGCTCTCAAACATGGCCTCATAATAAGATACATCTTTTCCAGTTTGAAAAGCAGGAAGAATGGTAAATGATAGGTTGAGTTTCTGATAGGATGATTCTTGATAATATGTTTTAACGCTTTCCCAACCCGTATCGGTCGTAGAACCATTGAATGCGATGGCTAAATCAGTGAGTTCTTGGGTAGTGAAAGAATCATTTGAAAAGTTAATCGGAACTACCAAGCCCTTGACAGTTCCTGTTGAAGGGATGGAAATGGGCATCTGGTCATATTGTGTTACTTCGGTAAGAATGGGAAGCGTAATACTTACATTTCCCCAATTCGTAAATGTTAAAACAAAACTGTAATGAATGGTTCCTTCAGAATCCACATAATTTGATTCTGCATATATTTTTTGAATGCGATTATTTTGAACTTTAATCCGAAGATACTCATACGTTTCAGTAACCCCTTCTTCATCATAATTACCTAAAATGGCTTTACTTGCAACTTGTAGATATTCGGATTTTGGAATGAATTCTCCATTCTTGCTCGTAAACTGAGAGGGATCAATTCCTTCTAAATCTAAATAATCCATGTAGGAAGCTGCTTCTTCATAGACGACATCTCCACTAGGTGCACGTAACCAATTTGCTTTTTCGTCTTGGTAATAATAATAAACAATGGAATCAGTTTCATCTAGTACAAAATATTCTATATATTCTTCATCTTCTATTTCATAAGAATATTCAACATCATCCCCTACAAATCGATAATCCGTTTCATAATAGTAATCATTATCTTCGTAATAATAATGCACTTCGAAATTATCGATATTGATAATTGCTTCTTCGAGAATAGATATATCTAGAGGATTCTGTGATATCAATTGACATCCAGATAATGCAAATACCAATAGAATTATTAGCCATTTTTTTCTCATATTTTACTCCTTTTACATTGTTATATTATAAACGAAATTGCTATATTAGTCAATGAGAAACCTTCGCATATAAATAAAAAACGACCTAAATAAGGTCGTTGTTTTTTATAAACTATCTTTAAAATCTTCTCTGAATTTTTTCATTAAATTGTCAGCCCACTCATCAATGGGTGCTAAACGCCCTAAGAAAAAGCGTAGCACTTTAGGTTCGTCCACGAATTTCAAACCTTTGATTAAGTCGCGATTTTTAAATAGCCAAGCGATGCGATCCACTGCATAAGAAATTTGTGACATCGTGAAGACACGACGCGGCAAGGCAAGACGAACAAGTTCAACTCCTGCAGGATGTTCAGAACCATCAGGATTTCTTGTTTCACTAATGGTTCCTCGTTCCATTCCTCTCACACCACTAACCAAGTAAATGGCAGCGACGAGAGCTCCAGCAGGATATTCTTCACTTTTTACATGCGGAATAAATCTACGAGCATCTAAATGACACCCCAAACCGCCTGTTGGAGTGACAATAGGAACTCCCTGTTCCATGAGTTTCTTTCCAAAAGCAGCAATGAATTGTGGTCCTTGATTGACCATTTCAGGATCTAAGGTTTCTTCAAGACCAATGGCTATTGCTTCCATTTCCCGAACACTCATTCCACCATATGTTAGAAAACCTTCATATAGTGGTATTAAATCTTTCATCCCATCAAATAATGCAACATCGTGAACACAAATTCCACCACCACGAGCACATCCTAATTTACGAGCACTAAAATACATAATGTCGGTTACTTCTGCAATCTTCAAGACAATTTCATGTAATGATAAATTCTTACAAAATTCTTCTCGTTCTTTATTGAAGTGAATATTATCAGCCAATAAGCTCGCATCCGTTACGACCATAATCTTATGTTCATGGCATACTTTTGATACTTTTATAATATTTTCTAAGGCTATCGGTTGTCCACCAATTAAGTTGGTTCCGAGTTCGATTCTCAAGAATGGTATATGATTTACGCCCACATCTTTAATCAATTTATGTAATTTATCGATATCAACATTTCCTTTAAAGAGGCAATCACTTGTTACTTTTAAGGCTTCATCCATGAAAATTTCTTCCACTTTTCCCCCATTTAATTCAATATGAGCTTTTGTAGTTGTGAAATGGTAGTTCATTGGAACAACATCTTCTGGTTTTACAAATGCCTTAGAAATGATATTTTCACAAGCTCTACCTTGGTGAGCTGGCAAGAAATATTTCATTCCAAAGAAATTTTGTAGAGCCTTTTCGAGACGATAGAATGTTTCACTTCCTGCATAAGAATCATCTGCAGTCATCATTGCTGCAACTTGGCGATCGCTCATGGCATTCGTTCCGCTATCGGTTAACATATCTAAAAATACATCACGATTTTTCAGTAGGAAAGTATTATACCCCCCTTCATCAAGGGCTTTTTTTCTATCTTCAATTGGAATTAGATTAAGCTTTTGTACAACACGAACTTTGTGCATTTCCAAGGGCATACTTTCGTTTAAGAAAAAATTAATTTTTGACATATTCAATCCTCCATTGTCATAAAATTGTAAAATTAAAAAACACTCCCGTCATACTAGTCTTACCTAGTAGGGACGAAAGTGTTATATTCCGTGGTACCACCCTATTTATCACTTGTCTTTTTTACAAGTCATCACTCGTTAGAGTCTATCAACTCTTAATCTTATAACGGAGATTTCCGTAATCATCTACTATGATTCAATGATTAAGCTAGGAAGTGTATATTACATATTGCCTTTTGTTCGTTTTCACCAATCACGAACTCTCTATAAAAAGGGGAAATATTTTTCTCTTCTTCAACGCTTTTTAGTTTTTTTCATTATATCATTGGTCAATTTAATTGTCAATATGATACCAAATGTAAACGCTACCATTATCATTGTTTCACAATATAGATAAGACCAATCATTGAAAAGTGTCCAATAAACTCTCTTTGTTTTTCTTTGAGTCTAAACAGGGAAGCAATCTCGTAAGTTTTCATTTTTTTTCTTTCAAAACACCTCCCCATTTTTCTACAAATCTGTTGATAAGACAAGATTGTTTGACATAAAAAAGCGATTATTATAAAAATAATCGCTTGATTATTATAATAATAATCGCTTCATTATTTTTTATCCCTTATAAAGATATAAGGAACCACTGACTGTGCTAAAACGATATAAACTACCACCCTGAGCAATGGTATAGATATTGCCACTAATGGTTGTTGCAAATTCAGAATTAACAGAGCCACTAACTTTATCATACTCAAAACGGAAAGAAGCATCTGTAGGAAGTGTTAGTTTAATACTTCCACTCACTGTTTCAATTGTGCAGGATGTGGGAGTCGTAGTATTTTCTAGTTCGACTTGAGAACTAACCGCTTGAAGGGAAATTCGTGTAAACGCACTCGCTGTACTCTTTATCTTTCCACTGACTGTATCAATTGCTAAATCGTTTAAGGTTACATTGGTAAAAGTAATGGTTCCACTCACTTGATCAATCAAGCAGTTTTCTGCCACTACGTCATTGACTTCAATTTTCCCACTCACGCTATCAATCAGTAAAGCACTATCTACGCCAGATATGTCAATATTAGCACTGACAGCATTTACTTCTAGAGGTTTATCAAATCCTTCTGGTAGTTCTACTATGAGTTTTTTCACTTGAAAAATGTGGTTAAAACCAGTAATGGAAGCTGCAAAACGAATCATTAAGGTTCCATTATCGAGATAATAATGCATTCTATATTGATCTTCTGTTCCAGCATCCACTACTTCTGAAATGTCAACTTGAGTCTGGGTGGATAAGCCAAGAACTTCAACATCTCCTGAAACCCAATCGATATAAATCTTATTAACATCTGATGCTTCAAAAGTAGCATCTCCAATAGAATACAATTCACTGTTTGGATATCTATAATTCATGACACTAATACATCCAGATAATGAAATGGCTGTTACAAGTAATAATAAAACTAAACTAATCTTTTTCATATTTTCACCTCAAGTCCTATTATATCGTAACATTGTTACGTTGTCAATAGTTTTTTTGAAATATTGTTACAATAGTTTACTTATATGAAGGGAGATATAATAAAAATACGCCTACATGGCGTATTTTTGCTCATTATTAGATAGAACATTCATAAAATTAGTTCTTGTATTACATATGGTGACCTGTACGGGATTCGAACCCGTGAATGTATGCGTGAAAGGCATATGAGTTAACCGTTTCTCCAACAGGCCATAAATGGCGCCCCAACTAGGACTTGAACCTAGGACCCCATGATTAACAGTCATGTGCTCTAACCAACTGAGCTACTGAGGCGTGTTCAAAAAGAAATCCATTAATAACAAATAGAAAGAAAGCTTGGCAACGACCTACTTTCGCAAGCTCGAAGCTTACTATCATCGGCGCTAAAGTGCTTAACTTCTGTGTTCGAGATGGGAACAGGTGTGTCCACTTTGCGATAGTCACCAAA
>JAQVOS010000055.1 GCA_028702495.1 Bacilli bacterium | reverse complement strand
TTCTTGCGAAGTCACCTATTCTCTTGTATAATAGTTATAAGTAGTAACCAATAGCTACTAATAGTTACTACTTGTAACTATTATTATTAATGAGGAATATTATGAAAGAAATATGGCGTGGGTTAAAAACTCAAAAACTAGAAGAAGCAAACATCATCATTATCGGAAATCCTTATGATCAAGCCACATCGTGTGGTAAGGGAGCAGCCTATGGACCTGATAAAATGCGAGAATTATCACAATATCTCCCCCCGGTCACTTACCAAGGTGAGCCCTTGAAAGTGAAAATTTTTGATTTGGGGAATATTGAGGCGTATCATGCGAATGAAGATCACTCCCTTTATCAAAAAGCACTTAACACCAATCGCTTTGTTTTGCAATTAGGCGGAGATCACTCGATCAGTATTGCAAGTCAACGCGCCTTTATCAAAAAACATGCAGGTAAAAAAGTGGGACTCATTCACTGTGATGCTCATGCTGACCTATGTGATATCTATAATGATAATCGATACTCGCATGCAAGTGTCAATCGTCGAACCCTAGAAGCAGGTCTAAAAGATACGGATGTTGCTTATGTGGGAATACGCAGTTGGGAACTAGAAGAAGTGTCCTTCATGGCAGAACATGCTCGTCATTATTATCCAATGTCAAAAGTATTAAATCTTGGGCTCCCAACCATCATCCATGAACTAAAAAAAGCGTTTGAGGGTTATGATGCTGTTTATTTATCACTGGATATCGATATCGTAGACCCAGCATTTGCCCCCGGAACAGGAACTCCTGAAGCTGGAGGCTTTACATCACAGGATGCTTTAACATTGGTTCGTTCGCTCATTCAAAGTCTACCCGTTTTGGCTATGGACATTGTGGAAGTGGCACCTCCTTTGGATACCAACGATATCACTTCATGGTTGGCTCTAAAAATAGCTTACGAAGCATTTGGCGCGTTACCAAAAAAATAGCATTTTTATGAATATCGTATTGCTTTTTCTTTTTAAAAGTGATACTATAAATGTGGAGGAAAAAAAATATGAAAAAATGGATTATTGCAATTTGTTTATTAATGATTGTTGCATTAACAGGATGTTCAAAAGTTGAAGTGTTAGACATACCTAATGATGAAAAAGTTCGCATGATGCAAGCAATGGATGCACCCGAGTATCATGTAATAACTGCGAAACTTGATATAAACTTAGAATCACAAGGAACAGGTGATTTAACAGGTTTTCCCAATGGAGAAGTTGAAGCTAGTATCAACGCTTATGTCAATTTAAATAGTGCCGAAGAATTCTATTTTTATATTACTTATGATATTTCGGTCACAAGAGGAGACGATCCACTTACAGCTGTAGGTAGTTTATTTCTCGTTAACTCTAAACTGTATTTGGATATTGACTATGATATGAGCTTAAACGGATCGACGACCTCGATCGATTCAAAGGAATACATGGATATGACAAGTCAAAATATTGATTTCTATTCTGAAATTCAAAATGTCCTTTCCCAATTGAACTGGGAAGAATTCCAAACAACTGCGGTTGAGGAGCTTACAGCCGAAGCAGAAGATTTTTTTAATCTCGTTGTCGTTTCAACAAAGGATGATTATACTTACTTTGATGTAACCGTTGATCAGGACACTTTAAGATCATCTTTTGATTTACCAGCTGATGATGAATTCGCAAGTGGTATCCAACAAATCAAGGCCAATCTTACCTTTATCAAACAAGCTTTTAAATCGATTCAATTTGAACTAAATTATAATTATACACAAGATACAAATACAATAACTGCCCAAGGAGGAGTTCTTCTTGATTTGCAAGGTGCGGCACCCAAACTTCCAGTTATTAGTGATTATACAGTTGTTCAATATTTCTCAATTCTTCAATCCCTTGCCACCCTATTGGGTCCCATGGGCATTGCATAGTAATGGTAGGCATCTTCCGGATATATTCGGAAGATGTTTTATTACTGTTAAGGAAAAAGACTTGACAGAGCATAATTGATGAGGTATAATAAACCGAATCAATAAAAAGGAGGATACTATTATGGTAAAATTAAGATTACAAAGAGTCGGAGCACACAAAAAACCATTCTATCGCGTGGTTGTTGCTGATGCTAGAAGTCCGAGAGATGGTCGTTTCCTAGAAATCATTGGAACTTATCAACCCCTAAATAAAGACAATCAAATTAAGGTTGATGAAGAAAAAGCACTTCAATGGTTAAATCAAGGAGCACAACCTACAGATACAGTGAAGTCATTATTTACAAAACTCGGATTGAACGCAAAGTTCAATGCGAAAAAGTAGGTGGATGACGTGGCTGAATTAAATTATGAAAAATTTCTCAGCGATTTGATTAAGCCGCTAGTAATGTTCCCGAATGAATTGGTTGTCAAAACATTTTCGGAAGAAAGTAACACAATAACATTACAAGTCATGGTGAATGAGAAAGATTTAGGAAGAGTCATTGGAAAAAAGGGTCGAGTTGCTAATGCGATTCGTACCATCGCTTATGCTTGTGCAGCACGAGAAGGTAAAAGATTAGAAGTTTCAATTGATTCATATTGAAAAAAACCGGGAAACCGGTTTTTTTAATTGACAAATATAATCGTCTTGTGTATAATATATGAGTAAACGTTCATATGAACATTTGTTTATATGTCGGATTCATAATAGAAATCAAGGGGATCATATGACTAAAATTGAAAAAAGTACTCGAATTTTTAAAGCCTTGGGAGATGAAACAAGAATTCGCATTATTGAAACCATTTTTAATGGCCCCAAAAATGTGACTGATATTGCTCTTTGCTTGCAAATGACTCATTCTGCAATTTCCCATCAATTAAAAATATTAAAAGACTGTGATATTGTGAGAAGCAATCGTCAGGGAAAAGAAGTGTTCTATCACGTAAGTGACGAACATATTAAAACGATTGTTGATTCAGTCTTTACTCACACTATGGATTGTGAGGTGTTATCGTGAAAAAATATTTTATTGTCCGGATATCAAATGAAAAATTAATGGATTTAAAGCAATTCATTGCTGAAGAATATACTTCTGATGTCGTTCTTTTTGATGATGAACACATTATCATTACCGGAGAAGATATAGTCACTAATCAAGCAGAAAACACCATTCGGATGATGATGAATCAATTCGATGCTCAAAGTGAACTGATTGAGGAGACAAATACTCCTACCTATCGAAAGATTCTCTTTCTTCAAGGACTTGATTGTGCAAACTGTGCGGCAAAAATTGAAAGAGTCGCTCGTCGTCACCTAGATCATGAAAGCCTTACCGTTGATTTTGCAACCTCACGTCTCATTATTGAATCTAAGTCTGAAACTCTGAGAAAAACATTGATTAAAGATGTTCAAGTCATTGCCTCAAGCGTCGATCCTGCCATCAAAGTTACCGAAAAAACCCAGACCAATCAGGAAAAAGTCGTATTCGTACGCTTTACTAAATGGGAACTCTCAAGTTTAATTTTGGGAATGCTTTTCTTTGTGGGTGGCATTATCATGAAGAATGTATTGCCTATGTTTAGTATTTCCATTTCTCCATTTTTCATTGTTTCATCTTTCATTATAGCTTATGCGCTTTTGGGATGGGATGTTTTATATGGTGCTCTAAAAAATATAGGTTCAGGACGCTTTTTTGATGAAAAGTTCTTAATGAGTTTAGCAACGATTGTTGCGATTTCGATCCGCTACTATGAAGAAGCAGTATCCGTTATGCTCTTTTATAAAATGGGTGAACTTGCCCAAAACTATGCTGTTAATAAAAGTAGACGCTCTATTGCGTCTCTATTAGATATCAAACCAACCCATGCCAATCTCATTGTTCATGGAGAAGTACTCGAAGTGAACCCGCTCGAAATTGTTGCGAACGACATTATTTTAGTAAAATTGGGTGAACGCATTCCTTGTGATGGAATTATTATTGAAGGAGAAGCATCCCTAGATGTATCAGCACTTACAGGTGAATCAAAGTATCTTGATGTGGGTGTGGGCGATGAAGTCATTAGTGGCTCCATTAGTACTAATGGGGCAATTAAGGTTAAAGTTGAGAAAATCTATGAGGAGTCAATGATTTCACAAATTTTAAACTTGGTTGAAAATGCGAGTTCTTTAAAATCAAAATCAGAAAAATTTATATCGAAATTTGCGAGGTTTTATACCCCCATTATTTGTGCACTTGCCATATTACTCGCCTTATCCCCATTAGTGATTAAGGGAATCTCCTTTCGTGAGTCGATTTATAGTGCCACCATTTTCCTTGTTGTTTCTTGTCCTTGTGCTTTGGTTATCTCAGTTCCCCTTGGATTCTTTGGCGGAATTGGGGGAGCGAGTCATAAAGGAATCTTAATCAAAGGAAGCAACTATCTTGAGATTTTAGGGAATCTTAAAGGCATTGTTTTTGATAAAACTGGAACTCTTACTCAAGGGACATTTAAACTGGTCAATCTTATTCCACAAAATATCTCACAAGAAGAACTATTAGAATTCGCTGCTTATGCTGAAATGGGATCGAATCATCCGATTGCAAAATCGATTGTGAAAGAGTATGGAATTGATCGGCTCGATCACAAACGAGTAAAAGTCATTCCATCAATCACAAAATCTGGTAGTCAAGTCATTTTAGATGATCATGAAATTGCGATTGGAAATATTGGTTTCATGGATAAAATGAAGGTAAAAATCCCTGACATTGATTCAAGTGGGGTCATTCTTTATGTCGTTTGCGACTTAAAATATGTCGGTGCAGTCATATTAAAGGATCAAATTCGGTATGAAGCGTCTAAAGTGGTGAAGACTCTAGAAGGTATGGGATTATCCATTTCCATGTTTACTGGGGATAAAGAACTTGAAGCGAGTGAAGTTGCTGAATCCATTGGCATCAAAAAAGTCTATGCGGGCATGATGCCCGTAGATAAGGTAAAAAAACTTCGTCAACTGAAGAAAAACACCGAACGTGGATATCTTGCATTTGTGGGTGATGGAATCAATGATGCCCCTGCTTTAAGTATTGCAGATGTTGGCATTGCCATGGGGGGGCTTGGAAGCGATGCTGCAATTAAAGTGGCTGATGTGGTTTTAATGGATGATGATTTATCAAGAATTCCTGTAGCCATTCAAATTGCAAAAAAGACTAAAAAAATCATTACACAAAATATTGTACTTGCTTTAGTGGTTAAAATCATTGTGCTTGCTGCTGCCATTTTTGCTGATTATATTCCCATTTTGAATGATCTTACCACTTATCTCATGCTTGAAGCTATTTTTGCGGATGTTGGAGTCTCTCTCATTGCCATCCTTAATTCATTAAGGGCTGCCAATGTGAAATAACGAGTGAAGAGTATTCTAATACAATACTCTTTTTTTGATTTCAAAAAAGATAGAATTCAAAGGTCTGATGTGGTATAATAACTTTGGTGATACATATGTATTTAATTGGAAAAATTGTTGGAGTTCATGGATTAAAAGGGGAACTGAAAGTCAAAGCCGATACTGATTTTGATAGGTTTAAGGTTGGAAGTCCTTTATATCTCAAAAAAGGAGAGACCTATCAAAAGATGGAAGTTTCCTCACATCGAACCCATAAAGGTTTGGATCTCATCACCCTCGATGGCCTAAAAGATATCAATACTGTCCTAGAGTTGGTGGGACAAGATTTATTTACCCCCCATGGATCAGATAAGTTAAAGGACAATGAGTTTTATTACGAAAATCTGATTGGAAAACTCGTCGAGACGGAAGAAGGAACCTCACTAGGAGTGGTTCGTGATCTTCGCGAAGTCCCGCAAGGAATTATTCTTGAAATTGATTATCATGGGCGGATAGGCCTCATTCCTTTTGTGGATGAGTTTGTCCTCGACGTGAAGGAAGATACCATTATTGTTCGTTTAATCGAGGGGTTGCTATGAGAATTGACATTCTAACCTTATTTCCAGAAATGATTACAGGGTTCTTTGAACATTCAATTTTAAAAAGAGCCATTGAAAAAAGTCTTGTGGAAATACATACCCATGATTTTCGTCTTTTTGCTAAAAACAAACATCATAATGTTGATGATACTCCCTATGGAGGAGGAGCAGGAATGCTCCTAATGGTTCAGCCAATAGTAGATTGTCTTCGAAGTATTCCTGGGTACGAGACAGCTCATAAAATTATGACATCGGCTGGGGGAACTCTTTTTAGCCAAAATAAAGCAATGAGTTTATCCACATATCCTCATATTATCTTAATCTGTGGTCATTATGAAGGATTTGATGAACGCATTTTAAATTATATCGATGAAGAAATTTCAATTGGAGATTATATCATGACAGGAGGAGAAATCGCATCTCTTGCCATGATTGATGCCATTGTCCGCCTCATACCTAATGCCATTCGAAAAGAATCGATTGAAGAAGAAAGTTTTTCAATTCCAGGACTAGAATATCCCCAATACACAAAGCCGGCTACTTTTGAAGGAAAAGAAGTCCCCGCTGTTTTAACATCAGGCCATCATGAAGAAATTAGAAAATATCGCTTGTATGAGTCTCTTAAAAAAACCTATTTTAGAAGACCAGAGCTTTTGATAAAGAGATCTCTAACGAATGAAGAAAAAATGATGATGGACCTCATCAAGAAGGAATTAGAATGAAACGTCTACTACTAATTCTTTTGCTTCTTATTTGTTTGTCGGGTTGTAAGAGTAAACTTCATGCCATCACTACTTATCAAGAATGGGATGAACTCATTACTATGAAACTAGAAGGAGTCTATCAAGAGTCTTTGATGTATGATTTACGTGATAAAACCCTTTGCGAAGCAGGTCATGTTTCAGGGTTCTTATGCGTCTTTTATCAAGAGACACTAACTTTCTTACAAGTAGAAGCAAATATTGAGATTTTGTATGGGAAGGATGCTTTAATTCTTTTAATGTGTGAAGATGGAACCATTTCTTTCGAGTTAGGAGAATCCTTAATCAAAAAAGGATATCGCCACGTGTACTATTTTCAGAATGGATATACAGCATATGCCCAAGCTAAACCCAACTTCGTTCCTGAAGTAGGATGCAATTGCTAGAAAAAAGAATTGCTATTTGATTCATTCTATGGTATAATAATTGAGGTTATAAAACCACACAATGTTCCGCTACTATTATCATGATAGAAATGAACATTGCAAGATAAAGGAGCGTAAACGAAAATGAGCCAACAATTGATTGATGCCATTACTAATGAATATCTACGTAAAGATATTCCCGATTTCCGTCCTGGTGATACTGTAAAAGTATTTGTAAAGATTGTTGAAGGTGAAAACACTCGTCTTCAAGCCTTCGAAGGATTGGTTATTAAAAGACGCGGTTCAGGAATTAGTGAAACCGTGACTATTCGTAAAATCTCTTATGGAGTAGGCGTGGAAAGAACCTTCCCTATCCACACCCCCAATGTTACGAAAATTGAAGTTCTTCGTCATGGTAAAGTACGCCGTGCGAAACTTAATTACATTCGTACATTATCAGCCAAAGCCGCACGTATTAAAGAACGGCGATAGGCAAAAAAAAGAAATAGCAATGCTATTTCTTTTTTTGTACTCAATTTGCAATATTTTCATTATTTATATTGAAAATTTTTTCATTTTATGATAAAATAGAAAAGTGAGTTGAGGTGAAGAAAATGAATCAAGCTAAAATTTATGATATCGCTGGTGCTGCTGGAGTTAGTTTGGCTACAGTTTCTCGGGTATTAAATCATCCTGAAAAAGTGAAAAAAGTAACACGCGAAAAAGTCTTACGTATTATTAAAGAAAAAGGGTACAAACCAAATGCAAATGCAAGAGGTCTTGCAAGTCGTAAATCAACGACTGTTGCGATAGTTGTACCAACCATTTTGCGCGCCTCCATTTCAGAAATGATTCAAGGCATTGCAGATAGTGCCAAAAAATATGGTTATGCAATTCGCCTATTTGTGAATAGAGAAACAGATAATCCCAATGACGTATGGGCTGATGTCATTGCTTCATCGGTAGATGGAATTCTTTTCATGAGTGATGAAATGTCAGATGATACTTATCATACCGTAGACTATACTCCCGTTCCCGTCATTTTCATCAATTCGATATCAAAGAGTTCTAAATTTGGTAGTGTCTGCATCGATAATGAAGCTTGTGCCTACCGTATTACGAAGGAAATGATTAGTCGTGGAAATGAAAAAATTATGTTTATCCAAACAGAACATAGATATACCGTGAATGAGCTCAAGGAAAAAGGCTATATACGAGCAATGAAAGAAGCCAATCTTGGAACGCAAGTCATTAAATCCAGTGGTGACTTATCACTCAATGAAAAGCAATTCCAAGAATTCTTAAAAGAAAATACGCCACAAGTCGTGATGTCTGTTCGTGATTCAATGGCAATTTCGTTTATGAATGTGGCCTCAAAACATGCTATTAAAATTCCTGAAGAGATGCAAGTCATTGGTTTCCAAAACACCCGATATGCTGAGTTATCCAATCCAAGATTAACTTGCGTTGAGACTCCGATTTATGAAATTGGAAATGTGGCGATGCAAAAATTAACAGAATTAATGCAAAACCCAGAAGAAGCAAAGCCTGATAATACCATTGTAGATTATCGTATTATTTGGCGTGAATCAACTAAATAAGTGACATTGAAAAAATCAGAGTAGAATGTTTTTCTTAAGCTATAGAGAGAATAGTGGTGGTGCAAACTATTCAAGGGAAAAATTTGAATTACAATTTTGGAGTCATACACAAATGAAAGTGCATCATGAGTCATGGTGAACTAAGGTGGTACCGCTAGAAATGTTCTAGTCCTTAGGCAACTAAGGACTTTTTATATAGAAGAAAGGATGAATAATATGAATATTTTAGAAGAATTAAAATGGCGTGGTTTAATCTATGATATTATTAATGAAGAAGAATTACATGAACGACTAAAAAACCCCATAACTTTATACTGTGGTTTTGATCCGACAGCAGATAGCATGCATATTGGATCATTACTTCCCATTGTGACTCTAATGAGATTTCATCGCGTAGGGCATCGTGTGATTGCTCTTACAGGATCTGCAACAGGTCTTATTGGTGATCCGAGTGGCAAAAAGACGCAGCGTCAAATGAATCCAGTTAAAATTGTGAAAGAATGGTCCACTCATTTTGACGAACAATTTGCTCGCTTTCTTCCCTTTGATGGAAAGACTGCAATTTCTGCGAATAACTATTCCTGGTTAGGAGAGATGAAAGCCATTGACATGTGGCGGGATTATGGAAGACATTTCAATCTCAATTATATGTTAGCAAAGGAAAGTGTGAAGTCACGAATTGATAGTGGCCTTAGCTACCTTGAATTCTCCTATATGATTATGCAATCGATTGACTTTTTGAAAATGTACCAAGATCCAATTCTTCATTGCGAAATGCAAATTGGGGGTCAAGATCAATGGGGTAACATCACAGCCGGAATGGAACTCATTCGTAAAAAGATCGGAAGA
>JAQVOS010000009.1 GCA_028702495.1 Bacilli bacterium | reverse complement strand
GCTACGCGATCTAAAGAGACCGCATCATAGGAAGCCATAATCACTTTTGAAGCAATCGGTTTTCCTCCGGTGCTAGGGCCTTCTCCTTCAAGACCCAAGATTCCATCACATAGATGAATCATGGTCTTATCATGAAAAGATAGAAGAATAGCTTGGTATAAATCATTAATCGCTTCTCCAAATTGTAACGGATTGGACGCTTTCATATGCCAAGCAGCTTTGCTAAGCCCAAAGATAAGACCAAAAAGATTTTTTTCAGCAACACTCATATAGGCAAAAGCATGGGTTTTTAATTTTGGAAGATTAATCAAGACATCGACATCAATCATTTGTTTGGAAACCTCAAATGAATCATAGTATTTTCCATGAGGATTGGCAATGCAAGAAAATTCTTTTCCATCAACAATGGGAATATTTTCTTCACGAATCATCTCGAGCAAGCCATTTTTTCGTAAAGTATATAAAATATCTTTCGTTGCAGGATTATCGCCTATCATGATATGAGAAGTTTTTTCTTTGACGAGTTGAATCACTGCCTGCACAAAAATCGGGTGGGTTGTGATTCCCATTTCAGAGGAGAACGGGCCCACGCAGTTGAGTTTAATAAAAACACGATCATTGGGAGTAATCTTCCAACCCCCTAATAGACTCATTGCTTCGCGGAGTTTGTCTTTTACTAGAGCAAGATCATATTTTTCGCATTTCAATAAAGCAACATCCATTTATTTATCTAAATACTCCTTAATTTTAGAGATGGTTTCGACACTGATCACATGTTCCATACGACATGCATCTTCTTCAGCAATGATGGGATCAACATCAAGGGCTGTGATAAGATACTTGGTGATGATTTGATGACGCTCATAAATGGTTTTTGCGAGAGCTTCACCCGCTGGAGTCAGCATGAGGTTTCCATTCTTTTCAATTGTCAACAAGTTCTTGTTTTTTAATACATTAATAGCACGGCTAACGGAAGGCTTAGAGTATTTTCTCTCATTGGCAACATCAATGGCTCGAACCATTTCATGTTCTTGATGAAGGACAAGAATTGTTTCTAAATACATTTCTCCTGATTCAAAAATTCTCATAGAAATACCTCACTAGGTCTATAGTAAGTATATTATACAACATTTCATCTATTTTTGTATAGTTATTCATTGGATAATCATAAAATTAGTTCAAATGAAAACATTTTTATCAAAAACACTTTACAACGATAAAGCGATGAAGTATACTATTGCAAAGGAGATTTTTAAATTATGAAGAAATGGATTACATTATTATTGGCTTTTTTAGGAGTCATCATTTTAAGTGGTTGTCAAAACACAAACAAAGATGCCCTTCAGTACGTGCGGGATAAAGGAACACTTGTAGTAGGTGTGACGGATTTTCCCCCAATGGGTTATTTAGAAGGAGGAGAAACAATCGGTTTTGATATTGATCTTGCAACTTTAGTAGCGGAAGAATTGGGAGTAGAACTCGTCATTCAATACATCGATTGGGATTCAAAGGTATTTGAACTTGAATCTCATGCCATTGACTGTATTTGGAATGGCATGACAATTACAGCTGAAAGAAAACTACAAATGACTTTTTCAGAAAAGTACTTAGACAACAATTTGATTATTCTTACAAAAGAAGGAAGCCCCATTGACACACTTGCTGATTTAGCAGGAAAGATTGTGGGAGTTGAGTCAAGTTCAAGTGGTGAACTTGCCGTTCGTAGCAACACCTCTGTCTTTAATGGTTTGATGCGACTCGATGTATATGGAACCTCAAGTGAAGCTTTAATGGCTTTAGAAGGGGGAAGCATTGATGCAATGGTGGTTGATGAGATTTATGCTCGTTATTTCGTCCTTAAAAATTCAACAAACTATGAAATTGGATCTGAGATTGTAGGCGTTGAAGAATATGGAATAGGCTTCCGATTACAAGATGTCAGTTTATGTGAAGCCATCGATGACATCATTGATACGTTAGCTGAAGAGGGAAAAATCGAAACCATTTCTATGAAGTGGTTCGGTACCAATTTGTTTAATCGTGATTAATGGCCTATTTTGTTGAAATTCTCGTAAGCCTCTTATCAGGGTTAAAAATAACCCTCATCATCTTTGTCTTTACACTGACCTTCTCTATCCCTCTTGGTTTATTGGGAGCCATCTTAAAACGGTCATCCTTTGTTCCTTTGGTAAAGATTTTAGATGCTTATACATGGGTGATTCGAGGAACTCCCCTTTTACTTCAATTATACTTTACTGTTTTTGGACTTCCAATGTTATTGGGGTTTAAAGTTGATCGGATGAGTATGGCCACTCTAACCTTTATCATTAATTATACGGCTTATTTTATTGAAATATTTCGTGGAGGAATGAATAGCATTTTTAAAGGTCAATTTGAAGCCTATCAAGTCTTGGGGTTATCCCGCCCTCAAGGCTTCCTATATATCATTATTCCTCAAACTTTAAAGAAAGTGCTTCCCACAATTACAAATGAAGCCATTACTTTAGTGAAAGATACAGCTTTGGTAGCCTCAGTTGCCATTTTTGATATCTTAAAGATTACACAACGAATTGTGTCAGCGGACATCCGTTTTGAAGCATATGTTGTAGCAGCCTTCCTATATTTAGGATTGTCATATGGGATTGTTCTAATCTTTCGACGCATTGAGAAGAAATATTCTTTCTATCATTAGGAGGGCAACTATGAATGTATTAAAAGTGAATCATTTAAGTAAAGCATTTGGTGAAACGATTGCTTGTAGAAATGTATCTTTTACTCTCGATGAAGGGGAAACTCTTACGATTATTGGCCCAAGTGGCTCGGGAAAATCGACTTTACTTCGTTTATTGATGGGGTTGGAAAACCCTGACTCGGGAGAAATTGAATTGTTCCAAGAAGTTTACTATCCTTTTAAAAAAAGAGCCAAACCCTCTAGTTATCAAAAAATTGGATTTATCTTTCAAGAATTTAATTTATTTGATCATTTGAATGTGGAAGATAATATGAAACTAGCCCTGAAAGTGGTTCAAAAGAAGTCAAAAGAAGAGCAAAATAAGCGTGTGAAACACCTTCTTGCGATGCTTGATTTGGAAAACAAACGAACAAGTTATCCATCACAATTATCAGGAGGGCAAAAACAACGGATTGCTATCCTGCGAGCTCTTGCCCTCGAACCGAAACTATTACTACTCGATGAACCTACCAGTGCTTTGGATGTTGAAAGCATCGAGGATTTAATAAATGCTCTCCAATTATTAAAAAAAGACGGGTACTCACTTCTCATCGTAACCCATGATATTGAATTTGCAAAAAGAGTATCAAGTCGATTGTTATTTATGGAAAACGCGCAAATACATTATGAAGTTCAAATTGATGGGAAAAAGAGTATGATGGATGAGCGACTTTTGAAGTTTTTGAAAAAGAATTGATTTCGCGAACGAAATGTTGTAAAATGATATTGCGAGGTGGATTATGCTTCCAAAATCTAAAGACAAAGATTTCTTATTTGAAACCATTCTTTCTCTTAAAAATTTAGACAATTGTTATGCTTTATTTGAAGATTTATGTACCATTAAAGAAGTAGAAGCCATGGCGGGTAGACTTCAAGCTGCTCAAATGCTAATCGATGGAAAAACATATGAACAAGTCATCCAAGCCACAAACATCTCATCTGCTACTCTCAGTCGAGTATCAAAGTGTGTGCATTATGGTGCGGGTGGATATCAAGAATTTTTATCCAAAACCAATGAAAAATAGCTCATCAAAATGATGGGTTATTTTTTTGTTTATCGCTTTCATTATAATAATTCTTGACAAAAAGTAGACATAATACTATAATGATATTGTGAAGTTAGCAAAGGCTAACTTCTGCCTAGAAAGAATTATTATGAAAAACAAACGTGTATTAAAACTGGGAGAGCAAGGTCATTTAAGTGACCTACGCGTGGGACAACGTGCAAGAGTGATTGCTCTTCACAATGATTCAAAAGCATTACGTCGCCATTTATTAGACATGGGAATTACAAAAGATGTTGAAATCTTAGTCAAGAAGAAAGCTCCCCTCGGAGATCCAATTGATATTGAACTTCGCGGATACGAATTATGTATTCGTCTATCGGATATGCAAGAAATCGATATTGAGGTAATTCCATCGTGAAGATTGCTTTAGTTGGAAATCAAAATAGTGGTAAAACCACTCTCTTTAATTTGTTGACAGGTTCCAATCAAAAAATTGGAAATTGGCCGGGCGTTACGATTGAATGTAAAACGGGTATCATCCGAGGGACTGATCATGAACTTGTTGATTTACCAGGTATCTATTCTTTGAGCCCTTATACTTTGGAAGAAGAAGTTTCACGAAAATTTATTTTTGAAGAAAACCCGGATATTATCATTAATATCATTGATGCAACATCCATTGAAAGAAGTCTCTATTTAACCACCCAACTTCTTGAGCTTGATACGAAGATTATTATTGCCCTCAATATGACGGATATTCTTGAAAAAAAGGGAATGCACATCGAAGTTGAGAAACTAAGAGAAGAACTCGATGCGGAGATAGTCCTTATTTCAGCACTTAAGAAAACAGGGATACAAGAATTAATTGATCGTATTGAAAATAGAAATATTCGCTTGAATCAAAATCAACCCATCTTTCACTCTTCTATTGAGAAAGCCATTACCCAGATTGAGCAAACTCTTCAAGGAGCGCATCACCGTTTCATTGCCATTAAACTTCTTGAAGAGGATCCTCTATTTGCATCATTGCATGCGCCATTCATGAATGATATGGCAAGAGAGATCACTTCCTTGTTTGGAACCGATTTGGAAGAATTGATTGCGAGTGGTCGCTATCAATATATTACTGCGCTTAAAAAGAGAACCATTTCTCATCATCCCCCCACCATTACCATGACTGATCGACTTGATCGAATTTTTCTTCATCGATGGCTTGCTCTTCCCATCTTTTTTGTAATCATGTTTTTAGTGTATTATTTGGCTGTTGGGACCGTCGGGCATTTAACGATTGATTTTATTGATTCGAACATTTCAAATTTTAGTGCATGGGTTCATGAACAATTATTAGCACTCAAGGCATCACAATGGTCGGCAAGTTTGATTTCGGATGGCATCATAGCTGGAGTAGGAGCGGTCTTGAATTTTGTTCCTCAACTTATGATCTTATTCTTATGCATTTCCATTCTTGAGACCACGGGGTATATGTCACGAATTGCTTTTTTCTTAGATCGCATCTTTAAACATTTTGGTCTTAGTGGAAAATCACTTATTCCCTTTATCGTGGGTTCGGGGTGTAGTGTTCCTGGAATCATGGCAACTAGAACTGTCGAGGATCAAGAAGAAAGAAGAATGTCGATTATACTCACTCCTTTCATTCCTTGCAGTGCCAAACTCCCTATTATTGTTTTATTCGCGGGATATTTCTTCCCTAATCATGCGGGATTAGTATCTGCATCTATGTATTTTCTTGCTATTTTTGTTATTCTCATATCGGCTGTCATCATGAAAAAGTTTTTCTTTAAAGGGAAACCATCCGCTTTTATTAGTGAACTTCCGGAATATAAAACCCCGAATCTAAGACACGTCTTACGGGATGTGAGGGATAAAACCTTTGAATTTATAATAAAAGCTGGAACCATCATTTTAGTTAGTTCCATCATCATTTGGGTTTTACTTTCTTTCTCCTGGAGATTCCAATATGGTGTTGATGTAGAAGACAGTATCTTAGCTTCTATTGGTCGTTTCTTCTCTTGGGTGTTTTATCCCATTCTTGGAGAATTAAGCTGGGGAGCGACTGTATCCGCCATACAAGGACTCGTTGCCAAGGAGCAAGTCGTTTCTTCTATGTCGATTATTGCGGGATTATCAGAAGATGTGAGCTCGAGTTCACTCATATTCAATTCCCAAATATTCTCATTTTTCACCCCCCTAAATGCCTATAGTTTTATGGTATTCAACTTATTTTCTGCTCCATGTTTTGGCGCAATTGGTGCCATGCGTCGTGAACTAGGAAGTAACAAGCGAACATGGCTCGCACTTTTATTTCAAACAGGAATTGCTTGGATCTTAGCAAGCTTAATATTTGGAATCGGAATCTTGATAGGAGGTGTCTTCTTATGACATTAACAGATGTTATTATTTTACTCATTCTCATCCTTATTGTATCGTCCATCATTTATTTTAACTTTATAAAGAATAAAGGGTGTCAATGCTCACAGGTTCGGCGTTTATCACGACTAAAAAAGCACTATAAACGAATAAAATATTCTGAATAGCCCCTAGCAGCAATTCAATCATTACTTACAGCAATACAAGTATTGCTGTTTTCTTTATTATTATTGATTGTATCATTGAGTTTTTTTCTTATATTTGATATAATGAATCGTATAAAGGAGTTCACATTATGGATGTGTTACTAAGGATTGATATTAATCTCATCGCAGCAGCTGTCTTATTTGTTATCATATTGATTTCTTTTAAGAAACTTGATCGAACAGACGTACTCAATAGATTATACATGCATGCGTCGATTGTTGTTTTTATTGGACTTTTACTTGAAGCACTCTCTTGTATCATTAATCATCAAGAAAGTGAACTTTATCAAGTTACCTCTATCATCATTCATGTACTTTTATATGCTTCATCGCCAGTTTTGGCATACATTTGGCTTCTATTTAATTATCGTTGGTTTCGCAAGTCAGAAAAAATCAAGAAGTCTCTTTTTATATTGATGGCAATTCCCCTCATTTTCAATTCCATACTGGTACTGTTATCTTCTTTTTTACCCCTCGTATTTTCCATTGGTGAAGGAAATACGTACCAAAGAGAATCTCTTTTTTGGGTGCCATTTGCCATTGCAAACGGGTATTTACTTTTAAGTACCCTCTTTGTCCTCGTTAATCGTCGAAAAATATTACGCGAAGAATTCATTCCCCTTGTTTTATTTGCTCTCTTTCCTGTCATTGGATCCTTGGTACAAGGATTGTTATATGGAGTTCTTTTGATGTGGAGTGCAACTGCTTTTTCATTAACCCTCGTTTTTACCTTTTTACAAGGTAGAATGAGACAAATCGATGGCTTAACGAAAACATGGTTTCGTTCATCCTTTGATAATTTCATTGATGAAATTCTTCGCGGAAACCCCCAAGCAACATTTGGACTTATTTGTTTTGACCTTGACAATTTAAAAATCATCAACGATCGATTTGGACACTTGGAAGGTGATTTTGCCCTTGAAAAAGCATGCGAGATTGTAAGAAAAGTCACGGATAATCGCCACGTTATTGCACGGCGTGGAGGCGATGAATTTTTTATGTATGTTGATACGGATCAAGTTGATCAATTATATACTATTGTTGAATTGATTCACAAAGACTTAGAATCATTTAATCAAACATCACACAAATTATTTCCCCTTCATTGTTCATTTGGATATGGTATTTTTCAGGGTGAAAAACAAACGTATAAATCATTTTTGCGAAAAATTGATGAAGAGATGTATCTCAATAAGAATAGAAAAATTTCTTATAAACCTCACAACTAACTCCTGTTTTACAGGAGTTTTATTTTAAAGAAATAAGTGGTGCAAAGAAGGTCTTTTTGTGATAAAATAGAATTATGAAATCGAGGACATGTATGAAAAAGATTATTTTGATTGATGGCAATAGCTTAATGTTTCGCTCTTATTATGCGACTGCTTATTCAGGAAATATGATGCAGAATAAAGAAGGATTGTATACAAACGCTATTTTTGCTTTTTCAAATATGCTAACAAAGCTTCAAGTAGAAGAAAAGACGCATCTCTTTATCGCTTTTGATGCGGGAAAAAAAACGTTTCGTCATCAACAGTTTCTGGATTATAAAGGAACAAGAAAACCTCTTCCAGACGAACTGCGAATGCAAATCCCATATATTAAACATTATCTTGATATTCTCCGTATTAAACGCTTTGAAATGGATGATTTTGAAGCCGATGATTTACTGGCAACCGTTGCAACCATGGCAAAAGATGAGAATTTTGATGAAATAAAAATAATCACTGGTGATAAAGACTTGTTACAAATGGTATCAGGAAATGTAAAAGTATTTATTACTCGTAAAGGTGCTTCAGAACTTGAAGAATTTAATGAAGAAAACTTTCAGGAAAAAATGGGAATTACTCCCGCTCAAATTCCCGATTACAAAGGACTTGTGGGGGATGCTTCTGATAATTTACCAGGAATACGTGGTATCGGTGATAAAACTGCGGTGAAATTGTTGCAACAATTTCATACACTTGAGAGTATCGTTTCTAATGCGAGTCTCATCAAGGGTAAAACTGCAGAACTGGTTCAACAAGGATTTCGTAGTGGACTTGAATGTAAGACGCTTGCCACATTAGAACGAAACATTCCTTTAGAATTTGGACTGGATGATCTTGCCGTAAAGGATTATAATCCCCATGAACTCATGGCTTTTTTTCAAGAAGTAGGATTTGATTCTTTAATCAAGAAATTGGGAATTGCCATCGAACCCACGACCACGTTTAACCTTCAATATGCAACCTTATCAACTGATACTTCGAAATGGACTCAAGCATCAATCGTCGCTGAAGTATTTGGAAATGACTACTACACAGGGAAACTTTTAGGATTAGGCATCTTCATGGAAGAAAAAGAAATTTTTGTTCCTACTTCCATTCTAAAAGCCAACACCTCCATACAAGCCTATTTAACAAGCGACCATCCAAAAATTGTTTTTGATGCAAAAAAAATATTGGTGTCTTTAAAGCGCGAGGGATTAACCCTTTCTAATGTTAAATTTGATACGTTACTCGCAGCTTATATCCTTGATCCGAGCAAAGCTAATGAAGATTTTAAACAAGTGGTGGATCAATTTCTTGCCAACGACCTCCACTATGAAGATGAAATATATGGCGCCAAGTCTAAAGCAGTGGTCCCATCTCAAGATATTCTCGCATCTTTTGCCATCTCAAAGGCAAAATGGAATATGTCTTTATACCAAACACTACAACCTCATCTTGAAGAACATCATCAAGAAGACCTCCTCACCCTTGAAACCGAATTGACAAGGGTTCTTGCAGATATGGAACTGGATGGTCTTCGTTTGAATCGTTCGATCTTAAAAGATATAGAAATTGAACTAACCGATAAACAACTTGACATTGTTGATGAAATCTATCTCTTAGCTGGGGAGCGTTTTAACATCAATTCCGTCAAGCAACTAGGCACCATCCTCTATGAAAAAATGGGAATTCCTACCGGAAAAAAGAATAAAACAGGATATTCTACCGCTGTGGATGTTCTTGAAAAACTCGCACCAGATTATCCGATTGTTGGAAAAATCTTAGAGTATCGTGGAATCACAAAAATCATCAGTACTTATTTACAAGGAATGTATGAAGTGATGGATAAACAAGAATTTATTCATCCCTTATATAAACAAGCCTTTACCTCAACTGGGCGTTTATCAAGTGTTGGGCCAAATATCCAAAACATGCCCATTCGAACTGAACAGGGTCAAGTCATTCGTAAAGCTTTCATTTCACGCTTTCCAGAAGGACAAATTATGAGTAGTGACTATTCACAAATTGAACTTCGCATTTTAGCTCATCTATCTCAAGATGAAGCGATGATTCGAATGTTTCATGAAGAGGTTGACTTTCATCAACAAACCGCAGCTGAAATTTATGAAATTCCTTTAGAATCGGTGACTAAAGAAATGCGTCGTACCGCAAAGGCGATTAACTTTGGAATTGTTTATGGAATTAGTCCATGGGGACTTGCAAAGAATGTTGGAATATCTAACCATCAAGCAGAACTCTTTATCGAAAAATATTTTAAAACTTTTCATAAAGTTAAAATCTATTTGGATCAAGTGGTCGCCCAAGCTCATGAAGATGGGTACACAGCAACGATACTCAATCGTATTCGCTATATTCCTGAATTAACTTCAGATAATAAAGCCCTAATGGCTTTTGGTGAACGAACAGCGATGAATTCTCCTATTCAAGGAAGCGCTGCGGATCTCATCAAAATCGCCATGATTGAGGTAAAAAAAGCCATGAATGGACTACAATCCATCATGATTGCCCAAGTTCATGATGAGCTTGTTTTTGATGTATATCCTGGAGAAGAAGAAATTCTTCGCAAGCTTGTTAAAATACAGATGGAAAAAGCCATGACGTTACGAGTTCCCCTTAAGGTTGAAGTGGGAATCGGACCCAACTGGCTTGAAACATAGGAGGCTTATCATGGAAGTCATTAATAAGAGAAGAAGTGTTCGTGAATTTTTATCCACCCCCATTTCTAAAAAAGTGCTTGAACAATTGCTTCGTGCAGCCATGCAAGCACCCAGTGCCAAAAATCAGCAACCTTGGCGATTTATTGTCGTCACGAAACCAGCTGATCTCGAAAAAATCGCTGACTTTTCACCTTCTTTTAAAATGCTAAAAACAGCACCCGCAGCGATTTTATTGCTGATAGATCATTCGAATTTAACAGCTCCTACCATGGCTATTCAAGACATGGCCGCTGCGACAGAAAACATTCTCCTTGAAGCAACTGCTCAAGGTTTGGGCTCTTGTTGGCTAGGGGTTTATGGTCGACCTGAACGAATGGAAGCAATCCGTGATTTCTTTCAACTTTCCCCATCCATCGAACCATTTAGTGCAGTAGCACTTGGATATCCCATTAAGAAAGAAGTTTTTAGCTTCGTCGATCGCTTTGATTCGAATCGCGTCACTTGGATGTAATATGCCAGAATTACCAGAAGTTGAGACGGTTAGACGCGTTCTCCTTTCAATAATTCCGCGAAGTCCCATTCTTGATATTCGCATTTTAACACCGAAAATTCTACAAAACGTAACACCGGATGAATTTTGTACACGCCTCACAGGCGAGGTGCTAGAGGACATTCAACGTCGTGGAAAATACCTCATTTTATTATATACTCATGAAGTGCTTGTTTCTCATCTACGGATGGAAGGAAGATATCAGTTTGAAGAAAATCTTGAACCAACGAAACATGATCATATTCTTTTTGTGTGGCAAGAAGGAATTCTTGCTTATCACGATACGAGAAAATTTGGGACTATGCATCTATTTCGTCGTGAAGAAGATATTTGGAAGATGAATCCTCTTCAAAAATTAGGACCAGAGCCCATGGATGAAATCATGAGCGTTTCTTACCTAAAGAAATGTTTTCAAAAAAGAAAACGAGCGATTAAATCCACTCTTCTCGATCAAACCATCATGAGTGGCTTGGGTAATATTTATGTGGATGAAATCTTGTTTCGCGCACGTATTCATCCATTGAGGCCTGCTTCTTCTTTAAATGATGAGGAAATTACCCAAATTATATCTCATTCTTCTTCGGTTTTACAAGAAGCCATTGCCTGTGGAGGAACCACCATTCGGACATTTGCCATTGGGACCATTCATGGCCGTTTTCAACATGAACTACAAATTCATGGAAAAAACGAATGTCCAATCTGTCACACAACTATTAAGAAAATCGTCGTCGGAGGACGAGGAACATATCATTGTAAAAACTGTCAATGTATTGACAAATCACCAAGTTTATAATAAAATGAACGAAAGGAGTTGAAGTCTCTTGAAAATCATAGGAATTACTGGCGGTATTGCCAGTGGAAAAACAACGGTTGACAAAATGATTCGAAAAGCAGGCTATGTTGTCATCGATAGTGACGAACTAGCTCATGAAACACTGCTTGAACCAACCGTTATCAAGACATTGGTTGCAACTTTTGGATCCTCGATTATGGAGAATGATCAAGTGAATCGAAAAGTTCTCGGTGAAATTATTTTTAGCAGCCCAGCCAAGCAGCAACAACTCAATCGGATTATTCACCCTTTAGTGAAGAATCGAATTAAGCAAGAAATAAGATTGATACCAAATGAACAAATTGTTTTTGTAGATGTTCCTTTATTGTACGAAGCCAATATGGAACATGACTTTCACAAGATTGTTGTCGTTCATATTCCTGAAAAATTACAAATTGAGCGGCTCATGCAACGTGATGATATTACGCAAAATTATGCGATTGCGAAAATGAGTCGTCAAATGTCTATCGACGAAAAAGTGAAACATGCAGATTTTTTAATCAATAATGAAGGAAGTTATGAAGATACGCAGCGACAAGTAGAAGCAATGATAAGGAGAATCAAAGATGAAATTTAAAGATTATTTTTCCAATACATTTGAAACTTCGGAACATCATTACATTCCAACGCTCAAGAGTCGTTATTATTCCTGCCGGAATGAGCAAGCTCTTGAAGCAGTAAGAGCCGTTGTGAAAAAGTTAAATGCTTATATAAAATTCGTTGATCACGATCGACATGAAATTCTTTTCGAAAATCCTAGTTATTCAGGAACAGCTACCATTGTTAGTTTATCCTATACTGTAACATCTGTCGATTTTATGATTATCACTCAATCGCTTCTCCCTCTTGGCAAAGGAAAGAAGATTATTGAAGAACTCTATAAAGAATTAGATAAAGTTATACCCTTCAAGGACGTTGGTCTATATCATTAATTTTTCAAGACGAAAGGAGCATTTCTATGGTTCAATATCTCTATGATGTTTTTCGCATCTATAAAAAGCCATCACTATCATCTCATCAATATGCTGTTTTAGCAACTCATTACATGCCTCTTATAGGAATTGATAGTTTTGCTATTTATATGCTCTTCCAATCGCTTGAGACGGATGGTACTTATTCCTTTAAAAAAGTGATGGATAGTTTGAATTTCACTAGTATGAAACATTTTAATCAAGGACTTGAAAAACTAGAAGCCATGAATTTGGTTAAAACGTACCAGCATGAAACCAAGGGCTATGGATTTGAACTAAATCCCCCCTTATCATCCATCGATTTTTTTGCCAATGAAACACTAAAACAATTTTTATCAACCCAATTGGGTGAAGTTGAAATTGAAAAAATGGATAAGAAACCATCAAAAAGTATACCGGGATATAAAAACATTTCAAAAAAATTTAGTGATGTGTATCAATCTACGACTGAAACGCTTGAAGCCATCATCACCAAAACGTTTAAGCCCAATATTGTTATTGAAAACAAAGACTTTAATTATACCTTATTTAAACTTAAAGTCGATGAGTCCTTACTTCCTGAGGCGGTGTTAGATGATCCCCAATTTCAAGAACGGATTGAACGCATTAGTTTCACCTATAAGCTCGATGAAGAAGAAATGCGTGATGTTTTACTAAAAACAATTCATATCAATAATAATATGGAATATGCAAGCATTGCTCGGAATGCAAGTATGATGTTTCAAAAGAAGTATAAAGTGAGCGGGCCAGGTCTTGAAACCATCAAAGAAGATGTTTTTGTTGTCAGTGGCCTTGATGACGAAACTCAAAAAATCCTGAACATGGTTGAAAACCTTTCAATCAGTGATGCTTTAGAAAGTATTTCCCAAGTAAAACCCAGCGCTGCTGAAATCAAAATGTTTGATGAATTGAGCCTTAATACGAAGCTCCCAATCTCCGTGATTAATATTCTCATTTTATATGTCAATAAAACCAAGGGAGAACTACCGGGTTATAATTATTTTGAAAAAATTGCTGTCAATTTGGCGATGGCAAAGGTCAAAACAGCTTATGATGCTTTAAACCACTTTAAAAAGAAAGACTTCACAAAATCAAAAAACACTGCAAAACCGCAGGCGCCCAAGAAAGTCGCAAAATTACCAAGTTGGTATCAAGAATATAGCGATTCTCTTGCAAAAACCCCACAAGCAGCAGAGTCTATCATCAAAGAAAACAAGGATGAATTGATTAATATAGTAAAGGATATGTTTGAATAACATGAATGATTCCGTCGAAAAAATTAGAAAAATCGTAAAAAGTGATGTTGATATTCATGCATTTTGTATGGAACATCAGATTGATGATGCTTTGTTTGAGCGCAACCTCTCACTCTTTTTCCAACATACTCAAGATATGCAAGTTTGTCGAAAATGTATGGGGAAAAAGTCTTGTGGACTCGATCCTATTGAATACCAGAGTCAACTCACCTATAAAGAAGGCAACATTGAACGCAAATACATTAAATGTCCTTATCTCAATCGTTTTAATGAAGAATGTCTTGAAATGATGTTTTTCCCCGAAGTTCCTGATAATGATGAACTATTTGTGAGCGAAGCTCGTACGGACATTTATAAAGCCATAAAAGCCTTCAACAAGAACCCACTCAAAGGGAAAGGGATGTTTATTCATGGTCCATTTGGCACGGGGAAGACCTTTATTCTCCTGAAAATTGCACAAGAAATGACAAAAAAAGGCATTCATGTCTTATTTGCATATTATCCTGATTTGGTAAGACACATGAAAAGTCAAATCACCCTAGGTGGTATTGAGAGCCTTATAAAAAAGATGAAAGACGTTCCCATTTTAATGTTAGATGATGTGGGGGGAGAAACAAACACTGCTTATATTCGCGATGAAGTATTGGGTCCCATTCTCCAATACCGCATGTTCGCGATGAAACCTACGTTCATGTCTTCTAACTATGAATTGTCGCAACTGCATGATCATTTTAAAGAAACAAAAGACACCACAGATGAGCTGAAAAGTTCACGGATTATTGAGCGTATCAACTTTATGATGACGTCTTTAGAACTGAAGGATCAAAATTATCGACGAGGGTAACAATATTAATAAATACTGTCGCATCATTGACAAGTAAAATAATAATGTGGTATAATAATCACAATAACGAAGATAAGGATATGACAATTTATCCTCCCGTTTCTAGCGAGGTAGGGCAGTGTAAGCTACCAATGTGCGATGAAATTGTTACCCCCTTTGAGTTGACCTTGAAAAAGGATTCCGTTAGTTCTGCGTTAAAGAATCAATGAAGAGTGTATAGTTATATACAAATCAAGGTGGTACCGCTGGAGATTCTAGTCCTTAATAAAGTTTTTAAGGACTTTTTTATATATTAGAGGAGAAAAAATATGAAAGTAACATTCAAAGATGGAAGTCAAAAAGAATTTGAAAAAGGCTTAAGTGCCTATGACATTGCATTAAGCATATCAAACTCACTTGCAAAAAAATCAATTTATGCAATGGTGAATGGTGAAGCATTTGACCTTCATCGTCCCATAGAAGTGGATTGTGTTTTAGAACTCAAGGGTAAAGAAGATGCCTTTAGTGTTTTAAACCATTCTTGTAGTCATTTACTTGCTGCGGCCATTAAAACCATTTATCCCAATGCGATGTTTGGTGTTGGCCCTGCCATTGAAGAAGGATTTTACTATGACATCAATCCTGGAGAAGGCGTTGTAATTAGTGAAGCTGATTTTGTGAATATTGAAAAGCAAATGAAACACATGGCATCCCAAGATCTTCCATTCAAACGGATTGAAGTGAGTCGTGGTGAAGCCCTCGCGAAATTTAGTCATGATCGCTACAAAGTTGAAATTATCAATGAATTACCAGAAGATGCTGTCATTACTTTATATGAATGTGGAAGTTTTGTCGATTTGTGTCGTGGTCCTCATGTCCCCTCAACAAAGTTTCTTAAGAATGCCAAGATATTGAGCGTATCGGGAGCATATTGGCGTGGAGATTCGAAAAACGAACAATTGCAACGTCTTTATGGAGTGTGTTTCGTTGAAGCAGAGGAACTTGCTACCCATCTTGAAATTCTAAAAGAACGCGAAAAACGCGATCATCGTAAATTGGGTCGCGAACTTGAATTATTCATGATTAGTGAATATGGACCTGGTTTTCCTTTTTGGTTACCAAAAGGCATGATTTTACGTCGCGCTTTAGAGAACTATTGGTATCGCGTTCATACTCGTGAGAATTACCAATTTATTCAAACCCCCATTATGCTCAACAAAGAATTATGGGAAGTGTCAGGCCACTGGTCTTATTATCGTGAAAATATGTATACTTCAGTCATCGATGAAAAAGAATTTGCGATTAAACCGATGAACTGTCCTGGAGGGATGCTTGTCTATAAAAATAGCATTCATTCCTACCGCGATTTCCCTCTTCGTGTGGGAGAATTGGGTCTTGTTCATCGTCATGAAGCCAGCGGCGCTCTCAACGGTCTCTTCAGAGTTCGTAATTTTACCCAAGATGATGCTCACATTTTTATGCGTGAAGATCAAATTGTTACTGAAATTGGTAATTTAATTCGTTTGTATGAAGAAGTTTATAGCGTCTTTAATCTCAATTATCATATCGAATTATCCACTCGCCCTGAACATAAATATATCGGAGAAATTGCAACTTGGGAAAAAGCAGAAAAAGCACTCGCGGATGCTTGCCGTTCTGTCGGACGCGATTTTAAAGTAAATCCTGGAGATGGTGCTTTCTATGGCCCAAAACTAGATTTCAAACTTCGCGACTCCATGAACCGCATTTGGCAATGTGGAACCATTCAACTTGACATGTTCCTCCCAGAACGCTTTGATCTAACTTATGTCGATGAAAATGGTGAAAAACGTCGTCCAATTATGCTTCATCGTGCTTTATTTGGATCAATTGAACGTTTCATCGGGGTTATTATCGAACACTTTGGCGGAGCTTTCCCAACATGGCTTGCTCCTGTACAAGTAAAAGTCATTCCTGTTAACAATGAATATCATTTGGAATTTATTAAAAATCTTGTGAAAGAAATGAAAGAAAAAGATATTCGCGTGGAAATCGATGATCGTGATGAAAAATTAGGGTATAAAATCCGCGAAGCTCAAACCAAGAAAATTCCATATCAAATCGTTGTGGGCGATGAAGAAGTTGCAAACAATCAACTCACCATTCGTGAGTATGGTTCAAAGGATACCATCGTTTTATCGGTTTCTAGTTTCATGGAAAAACTTCAAAAAGAAATCGCCACTATGAAAAAATCATGATTGAAAACCTATTAGTCGAACTCCAAAACTATCAGGAACGGATGCGTACAACGAGTAAAGAAGCTTTTCGTGATTATTTATTTACGAAAGCAATAAACTTAGGACTTGAAGTCGCGATTCTCCCTGATAGTAAACTTGCCAAAAACGTCGTCGTGGGGAATATTAATGAAGCATCAGTGGTTATTGGTGCTCATTATGATACTCCCCCACGGATGGCGAGTTGGATGATGAATCATTTTGTCTTGTTTAATATCTTTCTCTATGTTCTCATATGGGTATTATTACCTATCATCATCATTTTTACTCCGTTAGAAGTGGCTTTCATTGCGTATGTTGTCTTTATGGTCTTGTTAATGGCTTACATGCTTGGTTTTTTCTCAATTCCAAATCGCAATAATTATAATGATAACACGAGCGGAGTACTGAGTGTTTTATCGCTCATGCATGAGATAAAATCAAGACGAGTCGCCTTCGTATTTTTTGATAATGAAGAAAAAGGTCTCATAGGCTCGTTATTATTATCGCGATTTTTAAAGAAGCAACGCAAACGCTACATTATTTTGGACTGTGTTGGAGTAGGAAATACCTTTGCGTTTTATCACTATAAAGACAAACGCCTTGCTGAAGAATTACAATCGAGTTTTGTCAATTTAGATCACCCTCAATTCAATCATGAAGTAAAAAAAGGGGGATATTTTGCTACCTCTGATCATATGAGTTTTATGTACCAATCGAATGTTGGAATTATGGCCATGCAAAGAAAAAATGGTCGTTTGGTGATTCAAAACATTCATTGTGAACAAGACTGCTACCTTGACTACGAGAATATCAATCATGTTTGTCAAGGAATCAAAAAATATTTAGGAGATAAATATGACATTCGCTAACAAAATTAGTAAAAATCATGATGGAATGATGTTTCTTACTTCTTTTAGTTTCCTTTTAGTGGGACCTCTATTATTGCTTATTCCATTGCTTCTTTACCTATCTATCAAAATTCCAGGGTTTCTACTAAGCCCCGAATATTTAGAATCCGAATCGTTCCTATTCGATTCTCTCATAGCGGATGCTGCTGCAAAAGTAATTATGATTGCTTTTTTTGCCGTTATCTTCTTTAAAGAACTTAAAGAAAATTTGATACGTTTTGGAAAAGATTGGGCATCCAATCTAGTATACATCATCGGTGGTATTGTCGTAATGTATGGATTGATGCTGGTTCTCGGTTTAATCTATACGGTTTTAGGCATTGAGGGGGACTCAGCCAATCAGCAAATTATCATAAACGCGACAAACTCCCCCATTAAACCGTTTATGTTTTTCTCAACCGTTATTGCTGCACCCTTCATTGAAGAGATGATTTTTAGAAAATTTTTATTTGGATTTTGTGAAAAAACGTTAAAAATGTCAAAATGGGTATCTCTTATTGTTTCTTCCCTCATCTTTGCAGCCATTCATGTCATCACCGATATTGATAGCTTAGTCTTCATTTTTCAATATTTAGCGCTTGCACTTGTCATTTCTTTGAGTTACATTTTGTCTCGAAAAAATATTTTTGTTCCTATGGGAATTCACTTTATTAATAATCTCATCAGTTTTATTCAGATAACCCTATGAGCAAATTTCAATATCGTCGTATCATTCAAAAAGCTCGAGAATTATTTCTGCAAGCAAAATATGAAGAAGCAATTAAAGAATATGAAACTGTTTATGAAATGGGTTTGACCCACGAAGATATGGTGAATTTAGGCTCGAGTTATATCGAAGCCAAGAAATATCCGCAAGCCGAAAATCTTTTCAAAACGATTATACTTCATGATAAAGATGCTCGCAGTTGTTACTCCCTTGCCTTCATTTATGAAGAAGAAGGTCGATATGATGAAGCTTTACAATATTATGAGGAAGCGATTGAAATTGAACCCAATCACGTCTTCCTATATTATGATTGTGCTTTCCTCTATGATCATCTTCAACGGTATTCGGAAGCTAAAAAGTATTATGAGCTCGCCCTTACTTATGAACCCAAACACTTTTGGAGTCATCTCAATCTAGGAGCCATTTTAGAGCAAGAAGGTAAAGATGAGGAAGCTTTAGAACATTTTCAGAAAGCTTATGAAATTGATTCAAAACAAAATATGATTGCTTATAATCTGGGGGTTGTTTATTCAAAATTACAAGATCATGAAAAGTCACTTCTATATTATCTTGAAGAACTGACAAAACCAGAGCCTTATCCTCAAACCCATTACAATTTGGGAATTTTATATAAAATAGCCTATAAAGATTACGAAAAAGCAAAACAAGCTTATCTCAAAGGATTGGAAAAAAGTCCCGAGCAATATGAACTTTGGTATAATCTTGGATGTTTGTATGTCTTAATGAACGATTATAAGAATGCAACAGAATGTTTTACATATGTTTATTATAAAAAGCGTTCATTATTTCAATATATGAAAGAAGATGGTGAACTTGCTGACTATATAAAAAGCCCAGAATATCAATCCATTGTTCAAAAATAGACGCGAATCAGTGCATATAATGGCACATTGATACGCGTCTTTTCTCATAATTTTCTAGTTTTAACATCTTTCATGTGCTATAATATGAACAGGTGGTAAAGTATGAAAACAATCAATGTCGTTGGAGCCGGCCTTGCTGGGGTCGAAGCAACCTATCAATTAATAAAACGAGGATATCGCGTTCGTCTTTTTGAAATGCGTCCTACAAAACTAACTCCTGCCCATCAAACAGGTGGATTCGCCGAATTGATTTGTAGCAATTCTTTACGAGCACGGGCGAATACCAATGCGGTAGGACTCTTAAAAGAAGAAATGATGCGTCTTGATTCCCTTGTTATGAAGGCCGCTCTAGCGACTGAGGTTCCAGCTGGAGGAGCATTAGCAGTTGATCGAGATCTATTTAGCCAAATGATTACTTCCACATTAAAGAGTCATCCTTTGGTGGAATTCATAAACGAAGAAATAGAATCAATCCCTGAAGGTCCAACCATTATAGCAACAGGCCCCCTCAGTAGTGATGCCATTAGTAAAGCCATTCAAGATTTTTGCGGCGAAGAACATCTCTATTTTTATGATGCTATTGCCCCCATTATTGCATCAAGCTCTATCAATTTGGACATTGTATATCGAAAATCTCGTTACGATAAGGGTGAAGCAGATTATCTTAATTGTCCGATGACGGAAGAGGATTTTGACCGCTTCTATGACGTTTTAATCCACGCTGAGGCAGTGACTCCCAAAGACTTTGAAATGAAAGTGTTTGAAGGATGCATGGCCATTGAAGAAATGGCTAAAAGAGGTAAACAAACACTCCTATACGGCCCAATGAAACCCGTGGGACTAGACAATCCCAAAACTGGAAAACGCCCCTATGCGGTTGTACAGTTGCGGCAGGAAAATAATCATCGTTCATTATATAATCTTGTCGGATTTCAAACTCATTTGAAGTTTCCAGAACAAAAACGTTTATGTCAATTGATTCCTGGACTTGAAAACTGTGAAATTGTTCGTTATGGCGTCATGCATCGCAATACATATGTGTATGGGCCTCACGTTTTGAACCTCTATTATCAAACCAAGAAACGTGAAGACTTATTTTTTGCAGGTCAAATGACGGGAGTTGAAGGTTATATTGAAAGTGCTGCTTCAGGATTGGTTGCAGGAATCAATATGGCCCTCACTCTTGAAGGAAAACCCATGATTGATTTCACAAAAGAAACAGCATTGGGGGCGCTTCAACATCACATTGGAACCGCCAATAGTACCTTCGTTCCAATGAATGTTAATTTTGGTTTATTCGATGAACCCCCAGCCTTAAAAAAGAAAGACCGAAAAGAAGCATATCTTACACGAGCCCTAGTCCGAATTGAACAAATAAGGAATCAATCCCTATGATAAGTGCTTTTATAAACTATTTAAAAACAGAACGGAATTATTCTCCTTATACGATTCTAAATTATACAAATGATATTCATGAATTCATTGAATATCTTGATTCAAATCATTTTCCTCGATATGATGCCATCAAGAGCAACATCATTCGTTACTATGTTTCCTTTCTAAGTGATAAAGGGTATAAATCTCGTTCCATTGCACGAAAAATGTCGAGTTTAAGAAGCTTTTATCGCTTTTTGATGATGGAAGGGATTGTTGCTACCAATGTTTTTAGTGAGATATCATCACCAAAATTAGAAAAAAGTCTTCCCAAGTTTTTATACTTTGAAGAACTAGACCAACTGTTTGAATCGATTAACACGAACACGCCCTTAGGAAAACGGAATATGGCTATTTTAGAATTGTTATATGGAACGGGAATGCGTGTATCAGAATTATGTGGATTAAAGATTCAAGATTTTGATTTTTATAATAATCAACTGATCGTTTTGGGAAAAGGACGCAAAGAGCGATATCTTCCCATGTATGAACATATGAAGAATGCCCTTCAAGACTATCTTCAAAGTGCTCGAATCGTTCTTCTAGCGAAAGGAAACAATTCCGAAAATCCCTATGCTTTTCTGAACTATCGTGGAACAGAACTCACTCAGCGAGGGATTCGGATCATTCTTAATCAAATTACGGACCAGGCAGCCCTTCAAATAAAAATTAGTCCTCATATGTTACGCCACTCTTTTGCAACGCATCTCATTGATCATGGGGCTGATTTACGAAGTGTTCAAGAATTATTAGGACATGAAAATCTTTCAACAACACAGATATATACCCATGTATCCAAAGATACTTTAAAAGAAGCCTATCAAAAATTTTTTCCAAGAAATAAAAAGGGAGACGAATAATGAAACGTGGATTTGACCAACTTGATGAACGTGGTATCATCCCCACAAGAGCAACCAAGGGCAGTGCGGGATATGATTTTTTTGTAGTGGAAGACGTCACTATTCCTCCAAAATCAAAAATCCTATTACCAACGTATGTGAGAGCCTACATGCAGGAAGATGAATTTTTAGCTCTTTACATTCGTAGTAGTCTCGCTTTGAAATATGAACTCCTTTTACTCAATCAAACAGGGATTATTGACAGTGATTACTATAACAATCCAAGTAATTTGGGTCATATCCAACTTGCTCTCTATAATCAATCGACTCAAGAGATTTCATTAAAGCGATTTGATCGTGTTGCTCAAGGAATATTCATGCCTTATTTGAAAGTTGACAATGACGAAGTTACCCACCCTCGCCAAGGTGGTTTTGGTAGTACAAAACAATCATAAAATTAAAAAAAACCAACCTTAAACAACTTGCATAATGAATGGTTTTATGGTATAATAAATAAGGCAAAAAAAATACACACATCGATGGAGAACGTCGTCTAGTGCACAGATTTGTGAGGCGGTTTTCGGTGATATTGGTGGAGGCCAAACAAAATAAAAAGGAGAAAAGAAAAAATGGCTGTTATTACAAAAAAACAATTGCTAGAAGCTGGAGTTCATTTCGGTCACAATACTCGCCGCTGGAACCCAAAAATGAAAGAGTATATTTATGAAGAAAGAAATGGTATTTATATCATTGACCTTTCAAAAACAGAACAATTGGTTGAAGAAGCGTACAAACAATTGTATACCATCGTTCAAAATGGTGGAACTGTTCTCTTCGTTGGTACAAGAAAACAAACACAAGATGTTATCAAAGAAGAAGCTGTACGTGCTGGTCAATATTATGTTGATCAAAGATGGTTGGGTGGAACTCTTACCAATTTCAAAACCATCAAAAAGAGTATTGGTCGTTTAGGCCAAATTGAAGAAATGGAAGCCACAGGCGTCTTCGATGTTTTGCCAAAGAAAGAAGTCGCTGGACTCAAAAAAGAACAAGAAAAATTATTAAAATATTTCAGTGGAATTCGTGAAATGAAGGGTATGCCTGCTGCATTATTCGTTGTTGATCCCAAAACTGAACACAATGCTGTCGCTGAAGCTCACCGTTTAAGTATTCCGGTATTTGGACTTGTTGATACCAACTGCGATCCAGATGAAGTAGATTTTGTTATTCCTGCAAATGATGATGCAATCCGTAGCGTTAAATTGATTGTTGGAACCATGGCTAATGCTGTTGTTGAAGCGTTAGGAGGGACTCCTATCGAAATTACCTTCCCAGAAGAAATGCCTCAAGATGAAAAAGGATTCCGTGGAAATCGCTATCAAAGAAATGGTTATAACCGTGACAACCGTAATAATCGTGACAATCGTGACAATCGTCGTCGTGATAATACAAAGCCTTACCAACCCCGTACTCCTCGGCCAGAACGCGTTGAAATCACCGCTGTGAAAGCAACCGCTCCCGTCGCATCAGCTCCAGTTGATGAGACAGCCCCTGTTGTTGAGACAGCCCCTGTTGTTAAGACAGCGCCTGTTGTTGAGACAGCCCCTGTTGTTGAGACGGCGCCTGTTGTAGAAGTGGCTGCTCCTGCTCCTGAAAAGAAAAAAAGAGCCCCTAAAGCCCCTGTTACTGAAACAGTTGAATCCGAAAATAAATAATAGGAAAGGAGCATTTATATGATTAATGCCCAATTAGTAAAAGAATTAAGAGAAATCACTGGTGCAGGTATGATGGATTGTAAACGCGCCTTGGTTGAAACCAATGGAAATATCGAAGAAGCCATCACTTGGCTCCGTGAAAAAGGAATTGCGAAAGCTGCAAAAAAACAAGATCGTATCGCTGCAGAAGGCATCGTTACTTTTGAAGTTAGTGGCAACAAAGCCATTGTCTTTGAACTCAATAGCGAAACGGATTTCGTTGCCAAAAATAAAGTATTTTTAGACTTTGCTCATGAAATTGGTCAAGCCATTCTAAAAAGCAATGCTACCAACGATGAAGAAGCATTAAATGCTGAAGTTGATGGTGTAAAAGTATCCGATATGGTCATCAATGCAACAGCGAAAATTGGTGAAAAAATTTCATTGCGTCGCGTTCATGTCTTTCATAAGACTGATAGTCAAGTATTTGGCTTATATAGCCACATGCAAGGAAAAATTGTCTCTCTTACCATTTTAGAAGGTGGCAATGAAGAAGTTGCTCGTGATGTATGTATGCACGTTACCGCAATGAATCCTAAGTATTTAGACATCGCTTCTGTTGATCCAGCTGATGTTGAAAAAGAGAAGGCTATTCTAACTCAAGAGGCTTTAAATGAAGGAAAACCAGCAAATATTGTTGAAAAGATGGTCATTGGCCGTGTTCAAAAATATTTGAAAGAAATTTGCTTGGTGAACCAACTATTTGTTAAAGATCCAGAAAAAACTGTTGAACAATACGTTAAAGGAAATAATGGTAAGATATTAACATACTTACGCCTTGAAGTCGGAGAAGGAATCGAAAAACGTAAAGACTGTTTTGCTGAAGAAGTCATGGCAGCAACTTGCGGATGCAAGTAAACGATAAGGGCACATTTTTTCATGTGCCTTTTTTTAAAAAATAAATCAACAGGAGAGAAAGAATGAAACGTATCCTATTAAAAATCAGCGGTGAAGCATTGGCCTATGGTGATTCAAAAGGCATTGATCATGAAAAAGTAAAAAACATTGCTCAAGAAATTAAGAATCTATATGACCAAGGAAACCTTGAACTTGGGATTGTCGTAGGTGCTGGAAATATCTGGCGAGGCCGCGATGCTCAACTCAGTGGTATGGAACGCTCAAGTGCCGATTATATGGGAATGATTGCAACCATTCTCAATGCGCTTGCATTACAAAACGCATTAGAAGCTTTAGGGCTTGAAACACGAGCCATGACTTCTCTTGCCATTCCAAGTGTAGCCGAACCTTATATTCGTCGAAAAGCATTATCTCATTTAGAAAAAGGTAGGATCGTTATTTTTGGGGGAGGAAATGGAATCCCATTCTTCTCGACCGACACTACCGCAGCTCTACGAAGTGCCGAACTTGGGATAAAACTCATTTTAATGGCAAAAAATGGAGTGGATGGTGTGTATTCGGATGACCCAAGAAAAAACAATGGTGCCCATCGATTCAATAAACTAACACATCAAGAAGTCTTTGATAAACATTTGAATGTGATGGATATGACAGCCTCAACTCTTTGTATGGAAAACAACATCGATATTTTAGTTTTTGATATGAATGTAAAAGGGAATATTAAAAAAGCTGCCAATGATTATTCTATTGGCACTCTCATTTCCAATCGAAAGGAGTAATTTTATGCCAGAAATGATTATTTTAATGGGCGAAGATCGGATGCACAAAACAATTGAAGCATTCAAAAGAGAACTTGCCCTTATTCGTTCAGGAAGAGCGAATCCAACCGTTTTAAATAATGTAAATGTATCGTATTATGGAGCAATGACTCCGCTCAATCAAATAGCTCAAATTAGTGTTCCTGAAGCTCAAATCCTTGTGATTAAACCTTTTGATAAGTATGCCTTAAAAGATATTGAAAAAGCCATTCAATTGGCTGATTTAAATCTTGTACCTCAAAGTGATGGAACAGTGATTCGAATTATGTTCCCCTCTTTAACCGAACAACGCCGGAAAGATTTAGTCAAAGAAGTGAAAACAACCGGAGAAAACAATAAGATTGCGATCCGAAATATTCGTCGTGATTGTGTTGATCAACTTAAAAAGTTAGAAAAAGATAGTAAAATTTCTGAAGATGATTTAAAGAGAAGATCTGAAGAAGTTCAAAAATTAACCGATAAATATATTGAAAAAATCGATGCTCTAGCAAAAGAAAAAGAATCAAGCATAATGGAAATTTAGTCTCATAGAGTATGGAGAGCCCCTTCATACTCTTTAAAATATAAAGAGAGGTCTGTATGGAAAAACAAAACTACCCCCATCATGTCGCCATTATCATGGATGGAAACGGACGATGGGCTAAAAATAGGGGACTCGCACGAAATTTTGGGCACAGACAAGGTGCTGAAAATTTAGCAACAATTGCTCGACATGCTAATAAAATTGGAATTTCGATGCTAACAGTTTATGCTTTTTCTACAGAAAATTGGTCACGTCCGAAGGAAGAAGTTAACTTTCTCATGAAATTACCCCAAGAATTTTTCAAAAAATACTCTAAATCGTTTCATGAAGATAATATTCGTCTTCGTTTTATCGGAGAGCGGACGCGTTTAGGAACCGAACTTTGTACCTTGATGAGTGATCTCGAACACAAAACACATAATAACACCGGATTACTTTTTACAATTGCCTTAAATTATGGTGGTCGTGATGAAATCATTCGTGCGATTGCAAAAGCACAAACTGCGAACATTCCAATTACCGAAGCCAATATGCCCTCATTTTTAGATACATATGACATTCCAGATGTCGACCTCATGATTCGTACCAGCGGTGAGGAACGAATCAGCAATTTCTTACTATGGCAGAGTGCCTATAGTGAACTCTATTTTACCAACATATTGTGGCCTGATTTCAGCCCTGCTGATTTTGATCAGGCCATGGCACATTATCAACAACGCTCAAGACGTTTTGGAGGCCTTCGATGAAAAAAAGAATCATCACGGGAGCGTGTATATTGCTTGTTTTAGTCCCTGCTGTTGCTTATGGCGGATGGCCTTTCTTATTGGTAGGTCTATTCCTTAGCGTAGTAGCATCATATGAAATGATGAACATGTTTTATACCAAAAGTCCCACATTAAAAAAATTACGCTTTATTGTACCTGTTTTTTCAGGCTTAATAGTACTAATCATTTACTATGCATCTACACGAGGACTCAATACTATAGCTAATTTCAGTGTCGTGAGTACTGAGGATGTCATTCGTAATATGCTGTATCACTTTTGGGTTATCACCATTTTTATTGCTACGATTGTAATTTGTCTAGGTATCCTCATTTTTACAAAAAACTCAACTGCTCATGATATGATGGCTTGTATTGTTACCTTAAGTTATTGTGGCCTAATCATGGGTTATGTCATTAGCATTGAATATATCGAACCCATCAGCACTTCGGTGCACTTGGATTTAATGATTCGCGGTGGACGTAGTTTTGGGTATCTATTTACCATCGTCGTTACCACAGATACTGTTGCTTATTTATTTGGATCAAAATTTGGAAAGCATAAACTAGCACCAGAAATCAGTCCCAAAAAATCAGTAGAAGGGGCAGTGGCGGGATTACTCGCTGGTGGACTTGTTGGTGTTGCTACCATCTTTTTGTATCAAATTATTGATTTTAGTCCTCAAGCCTCTATTGGTACAAAAGTTGTGATTATTTTGACAACTTTCGTTTTGTCACTCATCATTTCTTTCTGTGTCCAAGTAGGCGATTTAGTTGCATCAAAATTTAAAAGAAGTTATAATATTAAAGATTTTGGACATATTTTTCCTGGACACGGTGGCGTTCTTGACCGTTTTGATAGCTTGATTTTTTCAGGTGCCGTCTTCTACGTTATCGTTCAATTCATACAATTGGTTTTACTCGGAGTCCCACAATGAAAACCCTCATACTCATGGGAGCGACTGGTTCCATAGGACAACAGACTCTTGAAGTCATTGATTCATTAGTTGGATATCGTTTGGTGGCTTTTAGTGCTGGGTACAACATAAAACGATGTCGAGAGATCATTCTTCAATATCATCCCGAACTGGTTGCTGTTGCTGAGGAAGAAGATGCCCGAAAGTTACAAGAGGAATTTGCACAAATTTCTTTTGTATGGGGTGAGGAAGGATTAAACACTGTCGCCTCTTATGGAGAGGAATATATCTTTGTTAATGCCCTTGTTGGAATGATGGGAATAAAACCAACTGTATGTGCCATCAATAAACATCATACCATTCTTCTTGCCAATAAAGAAACATTGGTAGTTGGAGGTACACTTGTGATGGAATTGGCCCACAATCGAGGAGTCAACATCATCCCAATTGATAGCGAACACAGTGCAATAATGCAGTGTTTAAATGGAAGATCAAAAGAGGAAGTAAAACGCCTAATTATCACAGCCAGTGGCGGATCTTTTCGTCATTTATCTCGTAAAGAATTGGCGCATGTTACAGTTGCTGATGCCTTAAAACACCCGAATTGGTCAATGGGACATAAAATCACGATTGATAGTGCGACTATGGTCAATAAAGGGCTTGAAGTCATGGAAGCTCATCATTTATTTGGTCTTCCCTATCAGAAAATTACAACCCTCATTCATCCTGAAAGCATCATTCATTCGATGGTTGAGTTTCAAGATCATTCCATCATTGCCGAGTTAGCAACCGCCGACATGAGAATTCCCATTCAATATGCCCTCACCTATCCTGCTAAAAAAGCATATCATGGGTCCTCACTCAATTTAGAAATGATCCAGCAACTCAATTTTCAACCCATGAATATGGAACGCTTCCCTCTTTTAATGCTCGCTTATGAAGTCGGAAGTGCTGGTGGAATTCTTCCTGCTGTCTATAATGCTAGCAATGAAGCCGCTGTCGAATTGTTCTTAAATCAAAAGATTTCTTTTTTAGATATTGAAACAATCATCTTTGATGCGGTGGCCTCAACCATGAATCACAATCATCCAACCCTTGAAGAACTAATTGATGTTTCAATCAATATCAAAAAGCAAATACTTCGTCGTTATTCACATTAGAAAGAAAGGAAAAACAACATGTTATTAGGCATCCTTGTATCCGTCCTTGTCCTAGGTATTTTGATTATTGTTCATGAACTTGGACACTTCTTGTTCGCAAGACGCGTCGATATTTTATGTCGTGAATTTGCCTTTGGAATGGGGCCTATTTTATGGAAAAGAAAAAAAGGTGAAACAACCTTCCTCATTAAAGCTTTCCCGATTGGGGGGTATTGTGCGATTGCGGGAGAAGAACTTGAAAATGATCCTTTAAAAGATAAAAAAGAAGTTGGTTTGGAAATCACTAATGGCATCATAATTAAGATTTATGTTGACATCAACGATGCCAAATTTTCTTCGATTAAAAAATATGATTTGGTTGCATACGATTTATTTGATCAAGAGAAAACAGGAAACTTGTTCATTCGTGTTGCAAGTGATACTGGAGCCCTTGATTATCCAGTATCACCACAAGCCATGTTTATTTTAACTAAACAAGAATTTCAAATTGCACCTTATGAACGAACCATCAATTCAAAACGAAAACGTGATCGCGCCATGGTTATGTTTGGTGGTCCGATGATGAATTTTTTACTAGCACTTCTTGTTTTCTTCCTTGCTGGACTCATCGGTGGTTTTGATAACCTTGCCTCTTCTGAACTCGATCGTCTCGAAGGAGGAACTCCAGCCTATGATGTAGGCTTGCGAGATGGAGATATCATCACCCAACTATCGAGTGGATCCCTCACTCAAGTTGTATCAGAATGGCCTGATATCTCTTTATTTATGAAAAATTATACGGAAATTTATCCAAGTAATGCCATCCTCGTTACTTATAAACGGGGTGATACTACTCAAAACCTTACCATTCATCCCCAAGTCATCATTAATTCAATCAGTCTTGTGAGTGATTATACGAGTGAAGATGTGAAAATTGGGCCTTTAAGTACTCGTTCTAAAGCATACCAAGCGGGATTGCGTGAAGGTCAAATCATCACCAAAGTGAATGGAGATTTCGTTACTTCATGGCGCGATGTGTATGGGGCTTTTATTGACAATCTTGAAGGCGAATCCGTGACCCTAGAAGTCGCAGGAGAAGCAGAATCTATCACAGTCACACCGTATTCACAAAATGTCATGGACAGTCAAAAGACCTTGAGTGGTGATGCGATTCCTTTAGTGAAAGTTGCCCTTGGGATTTCTGCAACACAAAAATTCGACTTAGTCCAAAGTTTTGTCTACTCAGGAGAAATGACATGGTCTTCAATGGGACTGATTGCCCAAACACTTAAACTCTTATTCACAAGTAATGAAGTGGGAGTTAATGATATGGGAGGGTTTGTCGCCATCATTTCCATGACAACCAATGTGTCAAAATATGGTCTTGTTCCTATCCTCAATTGGATTGGCTTGTTAAGTGTCAACTTAGGCCTTCTCAATTTACTTCCCATCCCTGCCTTAGATGGAGGGCGTCTTGTATTCTTAGGATACGAAGCAATTACAAAGAAAAAACCTAATCAAAAAGTAGAAACTGCTTTAATTACCATTACCATGCTTCTCCTTTTTGGATTAATGATTTATATTACATTTAATGATATTATGCGATTGATAGGAGTACGATAAAATGAAGCAAAGTATGATGTTTATTCCAACATTACGAGAAATGCCAAAAGATGCAGAAATAGCTTCTCACCAGATTTTACTAAAAGGCGGATATATGAAGCAGCACGCTGCTGGCATTTATACTTACTTACCCCTTGCTTATAAAATAATTCAAAAAATTGAAGTGATCGTTCGTGAAGAATTGAATCGAATTGGTTGCTCAGAACTCTTTATGCCAGCCCTCCAATCCAAAGATTTATGGATTGAATCAGGACGTTGGGAAGTTTATGGCAAAGAATTGATGCGCCTCACCGATCGGCATGAGCGAGAATTTTGTCTAGGTCCTACCCATGAAGAAATCATCACAGCCGTTGCACGGGACTCCATCAATAGTTATAAGAAACTCCCCCTTGCTTTATATCAAATTCAAACAAAATTTCGCGATGAATTCCGCCCAAGATTTGGACTAATGCGTGGTCGTGAGTTTATTATGAAAGATTTATACACCTTCCATGCGACTCCTTCCAGTTTAGATGAATGGTATTTGTCTGTTCGTGAAGCTTATATTCAAATACTCAATCGTCTTGATTTGCATTATCGCATTGTGAGTGCTGCCAGTGGTCAAATTGGTGGAAAATCCAGTGAAGAATTCATGGTTCTATGTGATATTGGTGAAGACACCATCGTTTATTCAGATCAAAGCAATTTTGCAAGCAATGTGGAACTATGCGATTTAGCTGAGGGCTCTCCTTCTCCTGATGGGGTGGGAATCATTCGTCATGCTAAGGGAATTGAAGTAGGGCATATCTTCAAATTGGGAACTAAATATTCTGAACCCATGAATTTTCAATTTGTTGATGAAGCTGGAAAGAAAAACCCCGTCATCATGGGTTGTTATGGCATGGGTATATCACGCCTTATCATGGCGGTTCTTGAACAACATAATACCAATCTAAAAGTGGTATGGCCACAATCCATTACTCCTTTTGATATTCATGTCATTCCAATGGATAAGCCACAAACACTGGGATATCAAGAAGCCATGAATATTGTTCAACTGCTTGAGGCTAGTGGATTTGATGTTCTCGTTGATGATCGTAATGAAACTGCAGGGGTTAAATTTAACGATGCTGACCTCATTGGAATTCGTTATCGCGTCATTGTTGGACGTAAAGTCAGTGAAGGTATTGTTGAAGTAAAAGACATGTTGAATCACACAACACAAGAAGTACTTATTCAAGATTTAAAGAATTATCAATGGAAATAGGAGGTCATCACAATGTTTAAAGGATTTAATCAAGCCAATGTATATGTGGAAGGTCAGGGTTTTGTGAAAAAAACCATCCTCATTGATGGTGGTAAAATTGTTGCCATTCAAGATGAAGCCATACCCGGGCTTTTATCACTTCCAGAAAATCTATTAGTCGTTCCCGGATTTATTGATAAGCACATCCATGGTGCTGGCAATGAGGATGCAATGTACCCCAATCAAAAAGCCATTGAAACCATTGCTCGTGTGATTGCATCAGAAGGAGTGACTTCGTTCTTAGTCACCACCATGACTCAATCAAGAGAAAAAATTGATGCAGCTTTATCAAACATCAAGACATATATCGAAGCCAATCACACAACAGGCTCTAAAGCCATTGGTATTCATTTAGAAGGTCCTTTCATCTGCAAAAAGTATAAAGGTGCTCAAATTGAAGAAGCAATTGTTCCTTGTGATGTAGAAACCTTTAAACACTATCAAGAAGTGAGCGGAAATCACATCATGCAAGTCACATTAGCCTATGAAGAAAATGGAAAAGAACTTGTTTCTTACTTAAAATCCAAAGGCGTTGTGGCGAGCATTGGTCACTGCGATGCTACTTCTGATCAAACATTAGAAGGCATTGAGGCGGGGATTACGAGTGCTACCCATACATATAATGCTATGAAACCAATTCATCATCGTGAAATTGGGACTGTTGGTGCGGTTCTTTTATCAGATCATATTTATGCTGAAATTATTGCTGATCTTGTTCATGTTTCTCCTAATGCCATAAAATTACTCTTAAAGTGCAAAGGCAAAGATAAGATTGTTGCTATTACAGATGGAATTGAAGCCAAACATTTATCCGATGGACTCTATCATTTGGGCGGACAAGAGGTGATTGTGAAAAATGCTGAAGCTAGACTTGAAGACGGAACCCTTGCGGGCTCAACCCTAAAAATGAATGTAGCTTTGAAAAATTTACTTCGCGTCACAGGACTATCATTTACTGATGTAGTGGATCTTGCAACGAAAAATCCTGCCATAAATCTTAATATTGCAGCTCACAAAGGAAACATTGCCATCGGAAAAGATGCCGACTTTGCAGTGGTTGATCACGAGTTTAATGTGTATTATACCATCGCTGAAGGCCACATGATTTATCAAAAATAAGTGTGAATGATTATGAAAAGTGAAAGAAATTTTAATATCTTGTCAATGATCTTTATTGGTATTATCTTTCTATTTTTTATCATGTTAGTCGTTGACCTAGACCATGTAAACAACAATGAAAAACCAACTTTTGTTATTCAAACAAGGACCTATGAGGATGGAAGCACAAAATATGTTGGGCTATTTTATACCGTCTATCATATAAAGGTTGATGATTTTATGTGGGAACTAGCTCCATGGTTTGCAGATATGAAGACCATTCGTCTCATCGCAAACAATGATATAGAATAATAAAAAAGGTCATCTTTTGAAGATGGCCTTTTCAATTATGCTTTACTTTTCTTTAGAATATCCACAATTTTAGTCAACAATACATCCATGGCGACTGTATTCTCGCCACCTTCAGGAACAATTAAGTCAGCATATACTTTTGAAGGTTCAACAAATAGCAAATGCATGGGTCGAACGGTTGTTAAATATTGAGATATCACGGAATCAACGCTTCGTTCACGCTCAGTCATATCACGTTTGAGTCGACGAATGAAACGAACATCATCAGGAGTGTCAACAAAAATCTTAATATCAAAAAGTGAGCGCAACTCAGGAAAGGAGAATGTTAAAATTCCTTCTACAATAATCACATTTACAGGTTGAATTTCTTCAATCTCTTGACTACGATTATACTCTTTAAAGTCATAGGTTGGTTTCTGAATACTTTTTCCAGCTTGTAATTGGATAAGATGGTTCGTTAATAAGGTAACATCATATGCATTGGGATGATCATAGTTGACTTTTCGACGCTCTTCCATCGACAAATCATTTTGCTCACAATAATAATCATCAATACGAATCATGGCGACGGTTCCATGTTTCAATGCTGCATGATATAATTTTTTTGCAATCGTTGTTTTACCGCTGGCAGTACCCCCAGCGATGCCGATAATAACAGGTTTCATAATAGCCCCCTTCACTCTTCAAATTATACAAATGTTTTGGTTTTTTGTCAATTACCAAAAAACTTTTCTTTAAAAGAAGGCGTTTTTGTGCTATAATAGACATAAATTAAAAGGAGACTTTGTTATGCGAGTCGTTAGAAAAATAGTAATTATTATGATGATGGGGCTCTTGATAACCATCCCGATTCATGCTTGGAGTGTTCCGAGTGATTATACTCAGCCCATTTTTGAACTTCGAGGTTCTTGGGTTTCAACCGTTAGTAACCTTGATTTTGAAAAGCAAACATCAATTGAACAATATAAACAAAATTATATAAAAGTACTAAACACGCTTCAATCATTTCATATGAACGCTGTGTTCTTTCAAGTACGTCCCACGAACGATGCATTTTATCAGTCGTCTTTAAATCCATGGAGTCGTTTTTTAACAGGGGCAGAGGGAACCAATCCGGGATGGGATCCCCTCGCATGGATGGTTGAAGTAACCCATGAACGAGGAATGGAATTTCATGCCTGGCTTAATCCATATCGTGTTTCTCTCGATGTATTTAGTCGAACAGTCAATGAGTATTTAACAGGAATATATGGTGATAACCGTGATCATTACTATCAGGTCTATATGGATACTTTTTATACTCCTGAACTACAAGCTGCTTTAGGAGCAATGAATGCCTTAAATTTTGCAAAGAGAAATCCAGATTTATTGATTCAGGGTGGAGTTCGAATCCTTTTAAATCCAGGATTAGAAGAAGTTAGAAATTTCATCTACGATACCATTCATGAGATTATTACAAACTATGAAGTTGATGGCATCCATTTTGATGATTATTTCTATAATGATGTTTCCTTAGATAGTGATAAAGCCCTTTTCATGACGCAAACAGAAGCATCGACTTACGATGTGACCAATCATAAAAACTGGCGACGAGCCAATGTCGATGCCCTCATTGAAGGCATACACAATCGGATTGTGACCTTTAATGAAGGTAAGACCCATAAGGTTCAATTTGGTATCTCTCCTGCAGGAGGATGGGCTCCTGCTATTTCAGAAACGTGTTCAGCCAATGGGTATGGAATGGAAGAAGGCATGGAAAGATTTCCGTGCAATGGTTATAGTTCATATCATGACCTTTTTGCTGACACACGTAAGTGGGTTAAAGAAGAATGGATTGACTACATCCTTCCCCAAAACTATTATGAACTAGGAAGATATCATGAAGAAATCACCGATTGGTGGAATCGTACTGTTGAAGGAACTTCCGTAAAACTCTATATGGGACTAGGTCCTTTTAAGTTTAATGAGTATAGTTATTTACAAGAAAATGAATACATCAACCAACTTCGTTTTGATGAACAATATGAAAATGTGAGTGGGTATGTTTTATTTAGTTATCGCAATCTTTTATATCCCAATTCCACAAAAATGATTAATTCTAACAATTATATCAAGTCCTATTGGACAAGAACCTCACTGTTACCATCATTACTAGAAGAATCAACAGAACTTCCAACAAACCCCTCTAATGTTGTGGCTTCGAGGCGTAATCAAAAGGTTGAAATCACTTTTAATGCATCCCCAACCAATGCGGGATATGCTGTTTATCGAACCGAGTATCAAGAACCTATCACGATGAATGAATCCAATATTTATCATTTGATTCCCAATACCCAAGATAACATTACTTATTTCGATACCATTGAAAATGATGAGAGGGTTACTTATTACATAAAACCCATATCAAAAGCGGGTGTTATGGGTGATGAATATGTCCGGGTCGATTTGGTTGAGCCCTTCGTGAATCAAATACCAACCATCAAATCCTTTCACATATCATCAAGTGAGGTGTATGCTGTTGGAAATACCATTCATCTTGAGGGAGAAGTCGAAGATTTAGATGAGGATGATTTAGAAGTTGAATTGTTTTATGCATTTGATGGAGATCGTTATCGTACTTCCATCATGGTCGAATTAGCGTTCAATCAATTTAGTGTCGATTTCAAAATTCCTAACAATGTATCTAATGAAGCCCACTTCAAGATAGAAGTTAGGGATGCTACAGATACGACGATTGAACTATCTAAAACCTTTTATGTTGTGAAAAGTGATGTTGGTTTTCTCGAACGTCAATTGTATTATGTTGTTCAAGAACTATCTAAAACCTTCAATAGCATCCTCACATTTGGAGAATAACATGTTACCTGAAAACACAATGATACCCCCTTTTGTTGCTCGCATTCTACTCGTGGGTCTTATCTTCTTCATCATCGTGAATGCCATTCAAACGCCAAACTATAAACGCAAGGGATGGTGGATTATAATAATTGGATTCCTCTTTACCCTCTATTTTATTGGTGGCTTTGTATACGACTACATCCAAAATCCTGGAGTTATTTTTACTTTTTCATATTTTTCGTATCCCGTTACGATTGCAGCCTATACCCTCATCATTGGTGGATTTTATCTCATTTCTAGCAAAAAATTGAACATGAGATATGCAAAGTATGAAGTTCCAATTAAAAAGGAAAGTATCAAATATTTATTTATTGTTTATAAATATGAAGACTATTATCTTTTAAAGAAAGAAGGCACGCTTCAAAAAGCTGAGTTTTTCAAATTTAAAAAGAGTCGATATTATCATGATATGGAAATGTCATCATTTCTTGGAGAAAAGGGCATTCATGCTAGTTCGACAGAAATGATTGGCAAAGTCATTAAAGTGGGCAAAAAGCAGGATGAAGAGATTTTTTGCTATATGGTCACAATCAATCAGTTCAATGAATACTTACGATCTTTCGATCAAGTCAGTAAATTCAAATTAACTTCGATCAAATCTGATGATTTTACTCGTCAAACCATTTTAAGAATGGCTTTAAAAACACCCTTTGAAATAAAAATATAGGCAAAATTTGAACTGGTATCTGTCAAGTAGACAGGAATAAATATCAAAAAAATTAAGCAACTTGAGCTTGATTCCGATATTCTAGCGGAGTCAAGCTCTTTAATTTTGCTTGGATCCTTTCTGTATTATAAAATTGTATAT
>JAQVOS010000008.1 GCA_028702495.1 Bacilli bacterium | reverse complement strand
TATCTTTTAATGTCAAATGAATTTCAACCATTTGGTGATTTATTGAATCAGTTTAAGAAAAACATGGAAAATCTGTCTTTTAGTGCAATAAAACGTAATCTTATTCCATTGCTACATGTTGGTGAAACAATAGATATCGATGATTTTAAACAAACAGTAAGCCAATTTATTGAAACGTTATTTAAGTTAACTGAAACTGAACAAAAATATATAGATTCCTTTAATGCTGGTGAATTTAATCCAGAACTACTATTTGATAAAGCAATAGCAGATAGATTAAAAGAACATCCAATGGCTTTATGGAAGATGAAGAATAACTTACAAAACGATTAAAAGGTGAATGATGGCAAATATAGAAAATCCAAAAGTGGATTGGTATGGTTTTTGAACAGTGGGTTTTTATATCATATACATACTAACAAATTCCATACTAATCACATAGCAAACTTGGTTGTGACAACCTCAAAAGTGGCACAAACTTGGTTATGACAAGACATATAAGAACCATAGGTTTGATACAGTGTTTTCAAACCTTTTTTGTTGCGAAAATAGGATAATTTCTCCTTTCTTCGTTTCGCAATCCAACCTAGTGAGTGTTGATCAGAGCATTTTACTAGGCTTTTTTCATATTATCATACAACTAAAACACGATAGGGTAATAAAAACACAAAAGCCCCTACTAAAACACGAAAGGTAATTTAATTGTAAGTTGATTATCATTTGTTGCAACTTTAGTCTCACATTAATTTTAACACAACACAAAAAAGTTACAATTATCAAGAAAACGGCTTGAATAAATTAGAAAATATTGCTATAATTGCTTCATCAGCAACCATTACTTCAAATTATACTTATGATTCTTTCACAAAAACAGTCGATCAAACAACAACCAATTATGAAACATTCGAATCAAAGAATTAAATATTCAAAAAACAGTGAACAATATTACAACTGATTTGATGAAATTTACATATACTTATGATAGTCATAACAATATTACAAGTATTACTCGTTATGATAATGGGAGCCTAACACCTAATTATGTTGAATTTTTCTATTATGATGATTTAACAAACGCATTAATGATGCATGAATTGATGTTTGGTAGTGATTATGTTATAACAAATTACACCTATGATGAACGTGGTAATATCTGTAATGTTTCAAGAGATGCAAATGATGTTACTTCAACTATCTCTTTAACCTATTCATCTACTGGTTGGCTAGATCAACTACAAACCATCACAAATGGTGGAGTGACTTATAATGTCGGTAATTATCAAACCATTGGTAATCCACTAAACTATAGAGGTTATACTGTTACCTATGATCAACGATCCATTACTCAGCTATTTGATGGGATTAATACTTATCTTTATAGTTATAATGCTAATGGGATTAGGACATCGAAAACTGTCAATGGAGTAATAACCACTTATACACTAGAAGACTCAAAGATTCTTAAAGAGGTTAGATTTATTGATCCAGAAGATTATGATGGTAATATTATTTTAGATTATTATTATGATTCTAACGATAATATTATTGGGTTTAATTATAAAGGTGTTTTTTATCAATACATTAAAAATCTACAAAATGACATTATTGCGATTGCTGATCGTAATGGAACTATCCTTGTAAAATACGTATATGATGCATATGGGAATATATTAAGTATCACGGATACAAGTGGTATTGATTTAGGAAATATCAATCCATTTAGATTCAAGAGTTATTATTATGATACTGAAACTGGCTTTTATTACTTAAATTCTAGATATTATGATGCTCTGGTTGGTAGATTTATGAATGCAGATGATGTAAGTATACTAATTCTAACACAAGGTGAATTGCTGGGAACAAATCTGTTTACTTATTGTAATGATAATCAAATTATGTCCAGCGATTCAACGGGAGAGTTTGGACTTCCTGTTATTCTTGCTGTTGCTATAACAGCTTCTGTAATTGGAGCCGTCGCACAATTAGCCTCTAATGTTATTGCGGGGTTGAAAGGTAAAACATTTTCAAAGGTGTGCTTGGTTCTGCATTAGGGACAGCAGTTAACGCAACACTATTAATGATGATACCTTGTTTTACTCCAGGGGAAAATTTAATTGCGGCTTTTGCTGGAGGAGCAGTTCAAGCTATTTTTGATTTTTTGGAAAACGTTCTTGTTTGGAAAACAAAGAGTTGGAAGCAATTTGGGGTTGATATTATTTTAAATGCTGCTGTTAATACAGTAGGTAATTATTCGGGAAACAAAGCTATTAAAATTAATGGTGGATGGTTCCAGCCTAAACACTTTAAATCCATATTTACTGGCTCATATGGCAAGAAACTAATTGCACAAGTTGGTATTGGCGGAGTAATTAATGGAATAGCGAATCTTATAAAAAAAATGTTCAAAGTGTAGGAGGAATAAAATGAAACAATTTATTGCTATTGCTCTAGCTTTAGTCGTCGGGGCTTTGATAGCTTATTTTGGTCTTGGAACATATATTAACAGATATTTCAAAGGAAGAATAATCGATATAATAATAGTAATAGCTATTGTTTGTCTAATTATTATAGTTATTGGTATTAGCTTAAGAATTGCAAATTATTATTTTGACATTTTTCCAAAATAGGGGGTACCAATTTGACTGAAAATCAGCTAGAAAAATTCATATGCTTAATTCAACGGAATAAATATGAGATTGAATCAATACAATATAGCTCAAGCACCTTTAAGAAAGTATTAATCATCAAGCCAAAATGCTTTTTAGTACCAACAATTCTTGTTACTTTTACTGATATATCTTTTTTAAGGGGGGAAGATTTATTGCCCGAAGTGGAGGTGCTTAATAAGCAATTAAACAATAATAAGCCATTAATTATTATGCTTATAATGACCACAAATATCGAACTAAAAGATAATTATTGGTCTAATGGTAATATATTTGTTCATTTGGTTGTACATGATGAAGCGATTAATTGTTTATATTATGAGAAAAATTTTCATTATTTGGGCTCAAAAGATGTTAGAAACTTAATTAATCTTTTGCAACAAACTCTATAATATCACTTCGATAAGGGTTTGGGTTATCCCAAACAGGTGCCTTTTGACGATAAAAGGCGATGCTTTCTCTCTTGAACTCGCCGTAGCAATCAATCAACAAATATTATTATGCGAACCGCTACACACAGTACGGGTCTTTCCAATAGTTTGGAGTAAGACTAAAAAGCCATCCAATAGTTTGGAATCGAAAATGATTAACCCTTCCGACTTTTAAAGGGCTTTTTTAAGGAGGTACATAAAGTATCTCTTTTTTCTATGCGAAAAGGGGTACGAACTTTTTGAAAGGGGGTACGAACTTTTTTGATAGGGGTACGAAAAAATAATGCAGGGGTACGAATTGTATTAAAATGGTAGTCCTAACACATATTAGCACAATTGGTTTGATACAGTGTTTTCAAACCTTTTTTGTTGCGAAAATAGAAAAATCTCCTTTTTTCGTTTTGCATAATAGTCTAGTATGCATTTAACAATGCTAAGATTTATCAAGCAATAAACTACTGGTTATTAATCATAAATATAAATTTGTGATATAATTATGTTGTAAATATACAGTTACATTCGTATATTAATAAGCTTAAGTGTGATTTTTGATGCAACCTTGAGATTATCAATAATAGACCTATAATAAATCAACTATAAAATGTTAACCACTTTTGATCATGTAAAAGTAATTGCCTAAGTATTTGTTAATTATTCTGTTCAATTGTTATTGAGTTACTTACTTTAATTATTATCGTCACCTATCAGTATAAATTAGATATTTAATTAGGAGAATGAATTATGAAGAAAGTACTATCAGTTTGTTTAATGATTATGGTTTTTTGTATGTTGTTCGGTTGCGAAAGCAAAACTATCATTAAAGAAAGAACACTAATCCCATGTGATGATTGTCATCAAGACGCAGAAATGGGCGATGATTGGATACCAATATGGTGTGATGAGTTTGATGGGGAGTTAGTAGATTTAGATAAGTGGAATATGGAAGATTCATATTGGCCTAATGGTGATACTAATGGTGAATTACAATACTATTCACCCAATAATATATTTGTTGAAGACGGTAAATTAATTATTGAAGCAAGAAAAGAAGTAATGAGCCCTAGAAATTTTACATCCGGAAGGATGAACAGTAAAGATAAAGGAGATTGGTTGTATGGTCGTGCAATCGTTCGTGCAAAAATGCCTTTAGGGGCTGCAAACTGGCCGGGTATTTGGATGCTTCCTACTGAAAATATATACGGTAATTGGCCACATAGTGGTGAAATAGACATTGCTGAATATTTTGGTTGGGACACATATAAAGTTCATGGATATTTTCACACATCTAAGTATAATTGGATTAAGAATAATCACATTGGCGGTAATTTAATATTATCCGATACTGTAGAAGCGTTCCACAATTATGAAATGATTTGGGAACCCGGAAGAATAAATTTGTTTGTGGATGAAGAACCTTTAGCTACTTATACATATACTGCTAGTAATGAACAAAATGTGAACTATAGTTCTCCTTGGCCATTTGATCAAAAATTTCATATGGTTCTTAACTTAGCAATTAGCGAGTTTGGAGGTATGACTAATATTGATGAAGTATCTTTTCCGACAAGATTTGAGATTGATTATGTAAGATATTATCAACGCGACTACCCTTACATTGACGTAGAAGTACCAAAACCTATTCAAACAATCTATAAGGGGCAAAGTATATATAAATCCTTGATATATTGGGATATTCCTGAGGATGACTATGAAATAGAGTACTATGAAATATATATTAATGATGTTTTACATGGAACTTCACCTGTAAATAGTTTCATAATTAAAGGTCTTTTTCCAAAAATAATTTATCGTTTGCAAGTAGTAGCAGTTGATTTTGCTGGACATAAATCAGAATTTCAAACTCCAATGGAATATTCATATTAATTATTATTTTTTTTAAATATAAATACATAATTGGGTTTTTGGTTTGTAAGAAAATCAAAAACTTTTTTTTTGTTGTGTGTTTTATATATATAATAAGTACAAAAAACAAGATAGCTATGCATGATGTGATAATTAATAAATATATATGCTTTAATAAAGCGATTTTATAAGTTGCTTCTATTTATTAACACTGTAAACATTGAAATAGTAAAAAGGGCTTTTTGTGGAGATTATAAAAAAAACATTTACTGAAAAGCCATCGTCATATTATTAGAATAAAGTCTTTATATATATGCAAGTTTGTTATATAATAAGTTATCATAATTATTTAATGAGGTATTCATATGATTGAACTAAAGGGAATCAGTAGAGTTTACAAACCTAAAAAGAGCGAAATGGTTTATGCTCTCAATAAAGTTAATTTAGTACTTGAAAAAACAGGAATGGTTTTTATTCTTGGTAAATCTGGGGCCGGTAAATCAACATTTTTAAATGTAGTGGGTGGGTTAGATCAATATAATGAAGGCAATTTAATAGTGAAGGATAAAGCAACCAAAGATTTCAAACAAAGTGATTTTGATTCTTATCGAAATACAATGATTGGCTTCATCTTCCAAGAATATAATTTACTTGATGAATTCACAGTTGCTCAAAACATTGGACTTGCTTTGGAATTACAAGGAAAAAAAGCGACAAGTGAGAAGATTAGTGAAATTTTAACTGCTGTTGATTTGGATAATTATGGTCGAAGAAAACCCAACGAATTGTCTGTAGGCCAAAAACAACGCGTTGCCATTGCGCGTGCCCTTGTAAAAGACCCGGAAATAATTATGGCAGATGAACCAACGGGTGCTCTTGATTCGGTAACAGGAAAACAAGTTTTAGAAACGCTAGAAAAACTATCCAAAAGCCGATTGGTGATTGTTGTATCTCATGATCGTGAATTTGCTGAAACATATGCCTCAAGAATCATCGAATTCAAAGATGGATATATTATTAGTGACGTTACAAAAGAGAAAGTTAATGAAGAAGAAGATCAATCTCTTGTCATTAGCGAAGAAGCCATCGAAATTAAGCAAGGATATACGTTGACTGAAGAAGACGTAAAAGTCATCAATGAGTATTTAAAATCGACAGAAAAAACAGCGATGATTCGCAAAAAATCACACATGGGTCGATTTGTTCCTACCAACCATGAGAAACTTGAAAAATCAACAGAACCCTATCAACCGATTAAGTCAAAGTTACCATTCAAATCATCCCTTAAAATTGGTGCAAGTTCACTCAAACACAAGACAGTACGGTTAATATTTGCAATTATTTTATCAGCAATATCGTTCGCCATGTTTGGATTAGCAGATACAATGAGTAGTTATAATAAATACACCGCCACCACACAATCAATCATTGATTCGAATGTGAATTATGTTAGTTTAACCAAAGCAAAAGCTATTTCTTATGATAATTGGGTGAATTACACCAATATGAGCCATTCTAAAAATGATCTAATTATACTTAGTGAATTGTATCCAGAACTAGATTTCAAACCAGTTTATTATGATAGAAATTATGAACTAGATTATACACAACACCTATATGATACATTAGACTATGAAGAAATGATTTTTTATTCATCCAAATTTAATGGTATGAGTGAGTTGTCAGCAAATGATATCACCTCCTATGAAATGACCTTATTAGGGGATAGTAGACTCCCAGCGAATGATTCAGAGGTGGCCATTACAAAGTATAGTTATGACATCTTTCAAAAACTGAGCTTCAAAGACTCCACAAACAAAAAAGTTCAAATTCAAGATTATGATGACCTGCTGGGTAAAAAAATCGTATTCAATGAAACAACTCAATTTACCATCGTCGGAATTGTTGATACAAATTTTGATACAGAACGGTTTGAACCATTAAAAGAAATCCAAGGTGCAAGTGATATCCTTAACTCTTTACTAATGTATGAATTTTATACCATTCTTGACTATAGTCAACACAATTTACTCTATGTCAATCAAGGTTACCTCAAGCGAAATGTGAAAGAGTATGGTGTTTATATATCCGAATCAGAAGGTATGATAAACTTGCAAAGTGATTCAAATGAGAATAAATATGGCTATCCAGAGTATGTGAATAAGTTCAGTAAATATTCAAGCGAAGACTTAACTTACTTTAAAAACATGAATGAAACCAACGTTCAAGTACATGATGTTTTTATTTCGGAGATGCTTTTTGCTTCACTAAATGCTGATGCCATTACAACCTATCAAGAATTGTTATATTCGCACATTGCGAATTTTGTTAGTACTCTTGATCTTAATACCATCGAACAAGGTCTAAAACTAATTTCCGAATATGAAGACATTCCCGCTAATGCTACTTGGGATGCGGAAGACATTGAAATGTATCAACAGTTGTTTGCAACCATCTATTATAGTGAATATTCCCCAGCACATAGTTATGGAAAAAGTTACCAAGAATTATCTCAAGAAGTTAAAACATCATTCTTTACAAATTTTGAGCCATTCCCTCTAACACAAACATACTACTCTTGGTCCTCCGATCAAATCATTCCTGAACAGGAAATTCGAGTTATCGGAATTATTACCAATGAAGATGTGAACAATCATCAAATCAATGTGTTGGTACTACAGGATGAATATTATAACAGTTTCAATTTTGGGGAGCCAGGCCTCTATCGTTCACTCATATCCTCAATTGATGTCAATAATCGTGATCTTATCAAAAAATTAGTCAACAATCATTACCATGAGGATGGAGTTATATACAAATATCAAAACGAAATAACCACCACAATTGAACAAATAAATGTATTAGTGGAAGGGCTCGCTGGTGTATTTGTATATATTGGAATCGTCTTTGCTGTATTTTCAGCACTATTGTTACTGAACTATATCTCAACCAGTGTATCTTATAAGAAAAAGGAAATTGGAATATTGCGGGCCATTGGGGCGAGAGGACTAGACGTGGTTGGTATATTCACCAAAGAAGCTATGATTATATCCCTTATCAATTTTTCCATCGCACTAATAGCAGTTGCTGGTACGGTTATCTTTATTAATTATCAATTCCGATATAATTATGGAATCTTGATTACGATTCTTACCTTTGGTTTTCGTCAAATTTTCTTAATGTTAGCCATATCAGTTTTTGTTGGGTTGGTATCCAGTGCAATTCCTGTTGCAAGAATTGCTCGAAAAAGACCCATCGATGCCATTCGCGACCGTTAATATGATCATCAATATAAGCATTCTACGAATCAATGGTAGGATGCTTTTTTTGTTAACGAAGTGATTATTTTCAAAACCTTTGTTCATCATGACCTTATCCTTCAATGTTTATCATGGAATGTAAAACTTTATTTGTTTTTCTTCATAAAAAAAGAAAATTCATGAAATACTTTACAAATCAAAAAAATTATGATCAACCAGCTAATCTTTTTGTTGCAAATTTCATAGGACTACCTCCCATGAATTTGATTGATACCGTCGTAAAAGATGGCTTTGTTGAAAATGAATACTTCAAACTTCCTCTAAATGAGAGCAATCGTCAATTACTTCGTTCTTATATTGGGAAAACTATTGTTATGGGTATTAGACCCGAGGATATTTATGAGGGAGGATCGATTCCTTTTACCGTAAATATCAACGAAAATCTTGGACAAAACTCTTTAGTCCATGGAGATGTCAATGGAAAGAAAATGATTTGCAAATTCAAAAGTTGGACAAATTATTGCGAAAAAGATCATATTCAAATTCATTTTGATGAAGAAAAATTACACTTTTTTGATAAAGAAACAACCCAAGCAATTCACAAGTGGTGATAATATGAAAGTAAAAAATGAATGGCTTCGAAAAAGAATTGTCATGTTAAAAAGACAACCCAATTATATTCCGCTTATTATGCTATGCATTACTTGTCTTGTCTTTAATCTTCGATTGACTTCTTTTTCAAACACTATAGCTCTTATTAATGAACCAGGAATGGGATTCTGTAATTTCGTTGTTGTACTTTGTTCATTTTTATCCATCATTACGTATATATTAGCATATCCTCGACGCGAAAAACCAAAAACAGTTTCGATTATTCTTGTTTACGCTATGTTAGTGATATCTATCGGATGTCAGATACTATTTCATTATTTCATTCGTTACGGAACCGTTTTAAAGCCAAATCCAATTGAAATTACCCCTGCTCGGTCTTTTGTTAACGTTTGTAGCACAATGTGCATTGTTCATATCGTTCTACTTTGCATTTGCATCCTTCTATTAGCTTTGAAACCATTGTATCATAAAGCATTATTAAAGATTGATACATCAATTGCTATTGAAGAAACAAAAATCGATAAGATTGACATTTCTGATGAAGTGTAATGCTGAGTTATCACATGAAAAAAACAAAGACACCCCCTAAAAAGAATCAGGCTAATGATGATAAGATTTTAGAATACTATGAACTAAAGCAAGAAGCGGTTCGTGAACTTGCAAGTGCGTTAAAAGAAACAGAAGAAGAATCACAATCTAAAACCAAAGACAAACCTGCGATTGATCCTTATAAAATTGATAAATTATCAAAAATTCCAACATGGATTAAAGCTTTCTTTGTTAAATACTGGACAGCTGGTGCGATTTGCTTTTTCTTCTTTTGGGGATTAGGTTATTATATATCAAGTATGGAAAACTTGATTTTAATTACCGCTCTTGCAACAGGGCTCATCATTGACTTTTTAGTCACCCCTGCTTTCCTACATTTTGAATCTGATAAAAAAGAGTATCATAAATACGCCATGGTTCCAGTATCGAGCAAAAAGATATGGACTCTACTAATCAATATTCCCATTGCTTTTATTGAAGTGTATGGCGTGGTGATGATTTATGCCTTCATTAACCAAGCTTATGTCAATAGTCAAGGACTCGAAGAGGGGACTGTTACCTTAGCAGTCGAACCCTTATTGTATGGACTATTCTTCTTAGTCATTGACTTGTTATTACTTTTTTTCAAGAATATGATTATTGGTATGATACAAAATGTGAGAAATACCACAAAGAAATAAAAGACGTCCTATTTTCCACTTTATAGGACGTCTTTTATATAATAAGAGAGTCATCTTAATGCAATAAGATGATGAATGAATTAAAATTGTCATGATACTACATTCATTTATTTTCATGATTTTTTCAAAAACACTTGAAATAAAGTGTCGATTATGATAAAATCATCCAGTAATTATAAGAGAGGAGATTTCAATCATTGATGATTGAAGGTAAACATATGGAAGCCGTATTGCAAGTAAAAAATATCACAAAAACTTTCACCATATCAAGAAAACAACAAATCATCAATCGCAACAAAGAGAAGATCAAAGATGCGGTCGATGGACTAAGTTTTAGTGCTTATGATGGAGAAATTTATGGACTGTTAGGTTCTAATGGTGCTGGAAAAACAACCACCCTAAGAATGATTGCCACCTTGATTGCTCCGGAAGCCGGAAGTATTCAAGTATGTGGCTGGGATGTTAAAAAAGATGCTAATGAAGTTAGAAAATGTGTTGGCTTTTTAACAAGCGAATTAAAACTAGAGGAATTTTTCACTCCAAGTTATTTATTTGATTTTTATAGCGACTTACACCAAATTCCGAAAGATGTACAAGCCACTCGAAAAGAGTTTTTATTTAACAAGTTTGGCATCAAAGATTTCCAAGAAATCAAAGTTGGAGAGTTATCGACAGGGATGAAGCAAAAAGCATCTCTTGCAATTTCAATGGCACACGATCCGCATGTCATTGTTTTCGATGAACCAACGAATGGCCTAGATGTTCTCACTGCAAAAGTTGTCACTGATTTTCTTCTAGATCTTAAAAAGCAAGGAAAATGTATTATTGTTTCTACCCATATCTTTTCATTGATTGAAAAAGTGTGTGATCGTGTTGGAATTATCATTGATGGGAAAATGGTGCAAGATCTTCCAATTCATGAAATGTGTCAAGTGAAAAGTCTTGAAGATGTCTTCTTTGATTTATATGCTAGCAAAGTGGGTGAAGTCTTATGAAAACCATCCTAACAATTATGAAAAAAGAGCTCGACCGTGTTTTTAAAGATAAAAAACTCGTGTTGATGACCTTCTTATTTCCTGGACTTATGATATTTGTGATGTATTCCTTCATGGGATCCGCGCTTCAAAATCTTCAGACAGAAGATGAGGATGTCATTCCAATTGTATATGTAGAAAACATTCCTACAGGCTTTCAAGCGATCTTAGATGATGATGGTTTAGCATTTGAGGCTGAATACCGTCCTTTAGAAGACATTACAGCCACACAAGAGATGCTAAAGAGTGGTGATATTGATTTTATTATCATCTTTCCAAGTACATTTGATGCAGACATCCAAAATGGTGATAAACCCAATGTCGTTTATTATTATAATTCGGGTGAAAACAAATCGCTTATAACGTACAATGTTTTTAGTTCCAGTTTGGCCATTTATGAGAACCAACTCATTTTGGACAAATTTGGGGATACAGATATTTTTACTGCTGAAGAAGAGATCATCGTTGATGAAAGTCAAATTATCGGATCAGTCATGGCTATGATGTTACCTTTTTTGATTATCACTTTCCTTTTCCAAGGAGCGATGTCTTTAGGCCCTGAGTCTATTGCTGGAGAAAAGGAAAGAGGAACCATTTCAACATTACTAATTACACCTACGAATCGTAGTCATATCGCGTTGGGAAAAATCTTTTCCTTATCTATCTTAGCAAGTCTTAGTGCCATATCTAGTTTCATTGGAATCATTCTCTCTTTACCAAAATTAATGGGAGTAACAGCAAATACCAACATTTATGGTTTTCGTGAATACATTCTAGTATTCATCGTATTGATCGTCACGGTTCTCGTCATCATTGGATTAGTATCTAATTTATCGGCGCTTGCTAAAAACATTAAGGAAGCATCCATGATTGTATTGCCTGTGTATTTGATTTCAATGTTTATTGGACTAACTTCAATGTTTTCAAGTTCTGCTGTGAAAGAAAATATCTTATATTGCATTCCTATCTTCAACTCTGTGCAAATATTGACCCAAATATTCACTTTTGAAGTGAATACACTTCAATTTATTTTGATGCTTGTTTCAAATATCATCTTGGCATCGATTCTTTCATTCATATTAACACGAATGTTCCATAATGAACGTGTCATGTTAACCAAATAACAGTAAAACACACCTCAATCTCGAGGTGTGTTTTTGGTTCTTTAAAAAGTTTTGGGGTAGGCTGTTTTGGGATCGAGAGTATGGTTACACAAAATTCACTGATCTGTCAAAATAATTGAAAAAATGCTTTTTCATTGATAAAAGCTCATAAATTTAATATAAATAGCCTTAAAATTGATCAAAAAGGGTGAAGCTTAAGGATTCTAGTCCAAGTTGCTTCACCCTATTTAATATAAGTTTCCATCAAAATGTTTTGGGGTTTTAGTCATTTTTGACCCCAAACTATTGGATGACTTTTTGGTCTGACCCCAAACTATTGGAAAGACCCGTTTTTTTATTGAGTGGTTTTCTTGTAAAAATAGGCCATTCCTGCTTCTGCAGTTTCTTTGTATTTTGGATGCATATCGAGTCCTGTTTGATACATTGTTTCGACGATCATATCAAAAGAAATCTTTCGTGAATCACTTAAGAAATAAGCAATACGACTGGCATTAATTGCTCGTATAGCAGCAACTGCGTTTCGCTCGATGCAAGGAATTTGAACATAGCCATCTATTGGATCACAAGTGAGTCCTAAATGATGTTCCATTGCGACTTCAGCTGCATATTCAATTTGCTCAATGAACATGTTGGATAAACTTGCATGAGCAGCAGCAGCCATGGAACAAGCGCTTCCTACTTCTGCTTGACACCCTCCAACCGCCCCACTGATGGTTGCATTTTGACGAATGACATTGCCAAATAAAGCTGCAACGGCCAAGGCTTTGATAATTTTCTTATCCGATAAACGATTCTTCTGATACATGTAGTATAAAACGGCAGGTAATACCCCTGATGCTCCGCAAGTAGGAGCCGTCACAATCATTCCCCCAGCAGCATTTTCTTCACTAACCGCAAAAGCATATGCTGAGACCAGTCGATTTTCCATGATATCATCTGTTTCATCTTCGATTTTTTTATTCAATAATTCTTTGGCTTTCCGTACCACTTTTAGTTTTCCAGGTAAAATCCCTGTGTGTTTTAAACCACTGGCTATAGACTCCTTCATATAATTCCATATTGAATATAAGAAGTCATCAATCTCTGGCCCTTCCATTTCTTTCACGTACTCATACAATGATAAACCATTGGTAATACAATAGGCTTTTATCGACGAGAAAGTAGTATGGGGATACACTGTTTGTATTTCATTGGTTGCATCATTGATGAGGATTTCTCCCCCGCCAATACTTTTGATGTTGATGGTATCGATTAAAGAATCATCTTTGTATATTTCGAACATTAAAGTGTTGGGATGTTTATTGACATCAATCATTGAGTGAAAAACCACTTCATGAGGAGCGAGGGTATCTTGAATCACTTGATAGGTTAAATGACCTTCTCCCGTAAGTGCTAATGAGTTATAGACTGTCACAACATATCGATTGGCTTCTGGATAAAGATTCTTGATTTTCAAAGAAGCAAAATAGGGGCCCATGGTATGAGAACTAGAGGGTCCACGCCCCACTTTATAAAAAGTACGTATACTTTGCATGTTTATATTCCCTTTCTATTACACAATGATGTTCATTTGTTTTCCAACAAGCTCAAAGGCTTCAAGAGCACGATCGAGGTCCTCTTTAGTATGGCTTGCGCTAAGCATACAGCGAAGTCTACCTTTTCCTTGAGGGACGGTTGGAAAGACGATGGCAGAAACGAAAACACCTTCAGCAAGGAGTGCCTTGGAAAAAGCCATGGTTTTGGCTTCTTCCCCAATCATGACAGGAGTAATAGGAGTTTCACTATGACCAATATCAAATCCCAAGTTCTTGAGTCCTTCTTTAAAATAGAAACTATTATCCCATAGGCGTTTTGTATAAGCATCGCTTTCAGATAATATCTTTACCGCTTCAATTGTAGAAGCAATCGCAGAAGGCGGGAGTGCTGTTGAAAATAGAAGAGGGCGTGCTCGATGCAACAACCAGTCTTTTACGATTTGTTTTGAAGCAAGATACCCACCAACAACTCCAATTGCTTTGCTGAGGGTTCCAACGATAAAGTCTACTTCACCATTGAGATGAAAATGATCCACTGTCCCTCGACCAGATTCTCCAAGAACACCACTTCCATGGGCATCATCCACATAGGTTAAGGCTTGGTATTTTTTGGCCAGTTTAACAATTTCGGGTAATTGTGCAATGTCTCCGTCCATCGAAAAAACACCATCTGTGATAATAAAGACGTTTTTATAGGATGAACGATGTTGAAGCAATAATTCTTCCAAGTGATTCATATCACTATGGCGATAGACCATGCGTTCAGCTTTTGATAAGCGTATGCCATCAATGATGGAAGCATGATTGAGTTCGTCGCTAATAATGAGGTCATCTTTATCGGTCAGTGCAGGAATCACTCCAAGATTACAGGTAAATCCCGATTGAAAACAGGTTACAGCTTCTTCATGCTTGAAGTTTGCAAGAATTATTTCTAAATGTTCTAGCAAGTCTTGATTGCCAACGATGGTCCGAACGGATCCTGCACCAACGCCATATTGATCAATCGCCCGAACAGCAGCGTGTTTAATACGCTCGTGTGTTGCGAGCCCAAGATAGTTATTACTAGATAGATTGATAACAAGTTTATGATTTAAATCTATCGTATGATCAATCGGACCATAGTTAATCGGCAAGGTTCGATAGACGCCTGATTTTTTAAGTTCATCAATTTTTTCATCAAGAAAAGGATATTTACTCATGTTGAACCTCCTCAGGGAATAAGATGATTTTTCCACATTGACCTTTTTTCATAAGTTCACCTGCATGATTAATGTCACGTAGTGGTAATTGATGGGTGATAATTTGTCTTAAATGAAGTTTTTGACTATAGATGAATTTCATCACTTGATTCCATGTTTCAGGAATCTTACGACCTGTGACTCCATAAAGGTGTAGACCTTTATGGATAATTTGATTAGACAAGTCAATTTCGATGGGTTTCGAGGGAAGACCGAGTAAACTCATGCCTCCGCCATTTTTAACGTATTGAAAAGCTTGAGTAATCGCTCCAATATTTCCACTAAACTCACCAATCACATCGACTCCTTTGCCATTTGTTTCTTCTAAAACACGTTTTACAACGTCTTCTTCAAGAGGATTGATTAGTACGGGAGTCCCAATGGTTTTCGCAAGTTGTCTCCGATACTCATTCACTTCAATGGCTATTACTTTTTTTGCTCCAAGAGCTAAAGCAACATCGACCCCCATAATACCAATGGGACCACATCCAATGATTGCAACGTCTTTGTTCTTGCAATCAAAATGCATCATTGTGTGAACTGCATTTCCAAGAGGTTCTAAGACCGATAAAAGCAAGGGATCTAGTTCTTTTGGGAGTGGATAGCAATTTTTTGCTGGTATCTTAATATAATTGGCAAAACATCCTTGGGTATCAACTCCAATGATTTTTGTGTTTTCACAAATGTGTTCTTCATTACGAAGACAAAATTCACAGACTCCACAAGTAATGTGACTTTCAGCACTGACGATGTCCCCAATCTGTAGATGATTGACATTTTTCCCCATGCCAATGATTTTACCACTGAATTCATGCCCCACCACAAGAGGTAGATGGATTCGGTTTTTTGCCCAAGGGTCATATTCATATAGGTGGGTGTCTGTTCCACAAAAGGAAGCAGTTGTGATTTCAATCAAAACTTCATTAGGGCTACATGTAGGATCTATCGTTGTTTTAATGAAAGAAAAACCCGTTGTTGGTTTGTCTTTCACAACTGCCATCATGGGTAGTAAGTTTGTGTTTTTCATAGGGTTTCCTTACTTCTTCTGGAGCGATTTTGCATAATCGCTTAAGAATCGCTCAATTCCTTGATCAGTAAGAGGATGATGGAACATGGATACTAATATGGAATAGGGAACAGTTGCAATATCAGCTCCGATTTTTGCACATTCTACGATATGGCGAATGGAGCGAATGCTTGCGCAAATGATTTGTGTGAAGAAATGATAGTTTTGGATCAGGGTGTGAATATCGCGGATACAAGCTAGACTATCTTCTTTGTTATCATCTAAACGGCCAAGAAAGGGCGAAATGAAAGTTGCTCCTGCTTTGGCCGCAAGAAGAGCTTGGGCAGGTGAAAACACCAAGGTGACATTCGTCCGAATTCCTTCTTGACTCAATAGCCGAACAGCATGTAATCCCTCTTCAGTCATTGGAACTTTAATGACAATTTTTGGACTAATCATCATGAGTTCATGAGCTTCTCGTACCATTCCCTTTGCATCTTGGCTAATGACTTCTCCCGAGATGTTATCCTCTACAACTTCAGCGATGTCTTTTAAAACATCTACGACACGTCGACCACTTTTTAAAATCAGACTTGGATTTGTGGTGACACCATCAATTATTCCTAATTGCCAAGCATGTTTAATCTCTTCAATGATAGCACTATCAATAAAAAGTTTCATAGAATCATGTTCCTTTCGACACTCATATTATAACATGAAATGAAGTATTTTTCTACTATTCCTATCTCGCAATCAATCAATAGAATAACGTACTTTACAAATTTTCAGAATGTGTTATACTATTCCTATAATGCAAAAAAGAATGAGGAAAACTATGATTTTAAAAAATGTACCCCGCTATGATATGGTCAAGAAACCCATGCGTCAACGTTGGTATCTTCGACCTCTAACGTGGCTATTAAGTTACCCCGAAGTAAACAAACATCATCTAAAGGTGTTAAAAACCAACATGGAAGGTTTAAAACCACCTTATATTTTACTGTGTACTCATCATGCCTTTATTGACTTTAAAGTGACCACCGCTGCCTTATTCCCTTATCCTGCCAATTATGTGGTTGCAATTGATGGCTTTATCAATCGAGAAGGACTCTTACGAAATGTGGGTTGTATTTGTAAGAGAAAGTTTACAAATGACATTACCCTTGTCAAACAAATCAAGTATGCCCTTGAAGTCAACAAAACAGTTGTTGCCATCTACCCAGAAGCTAGATATTCACTGGTTGGAACGACTGCTATCCTTCCCAACTCATTAGGAAAAATGGTGAGGTTGTTTAAGTATCCCGTTGTGGTTCTTAACATGCATGGAGACTATTTACAACAACCTGTATGGAATTTAGCAAAACGGAAACTTCCTATCGCTGCGGATATGACCCAAATAATTACCCAAGAAGAAATTTTGAATTTATCGGTTGATGAGATCAATCATCGCATCAGCAAAGCATTTGAGTATGATGAATATCAATGGCAAAAAGACAACAACATTCATGTCGATTTTTCTGAACGTGCCAAAGGCCTCCATCAGGTCCTCTATCAATGCCCTCATTGTAAAGTTGAGCATGAGATGGACTCTAGAGGGGATGAATTGTGGTGCAATCACTGTCATAAGGTTTGGAAAATGGATACGCTTGGTGAACTTCATGCAGTAGAAGGAGAAACAGAGTTTTCTCATATTCCTGATTGGTACGAATTTGAACGAAGCGAAGTTCGTAAACAAATCGAAGCAGGGACTTATCATTTCGAAGACCGTGTGATTGTGGACGCCTTACCCAATGCAAAAGGCTATATTCGTCTCGGAGAAGGTCAATTAACTCATGATATGAACGGCTTCCATTTATTTGGTTTTTTTGACGACCAAGATTATTCACTTCATAAAGAACCTTTATCGATGTATTCTGCTCATATTGAGTATGATTATTTGGGAAAAGGCGATTGTATTGACTTATCAACGCTAGAAGATACTTTCTATATCTATCCTCTCACCAAAAAAAATGTGGTTACAAAATTGCATTTTGCAACAGAAGAACTATATAAAATTGTTCATTCACAAAAGAAATAAATATTATACAACGAAGCGTAATTTAATTGCGCTTTTTTGTTAATTATTTAAAAAATATGCTATAATTTAATAAGAAATACTAGCAAAATCACTCTTCACGATTGTTATATAGATGAAGAGAAGTGCTGGTTAATTCATGGAGGAAACCATGTTTGATAACCAACGATTAGAAAACAGTATGAAACGCTTAAAACAGGGAGACTTAGAAGCGTTTGATGATATTTATGAACAAACTCATCGTATGGTATATTATGTTATTTATCATGTTTTGGGAGATACTCGTCTTTCAGAAGATGTGATGCAAGATACTTATATGAGAATCATTGATAAAATTAGTCAATATGAACCTAATACGACTCCTAAAGCATGGATTGCTCAGATTGCAAAAAATCTAGCGCTTAATGAGATAAAAAAAGTTCAAAAAATGAGTACCATTGATTCGGAGACGCTTGATGTGATTCCGGATTCAACCCCCAAAAAAGAAACCCCTTTAATTGATCTTGCAAAAAAGAACTTACCAGAGGATGAATTTTTGATTCTTATGTTATGTATTGGGGAAGGTTATACGCGTCGAGAAGCAAGTAAAATTGTTGGATTATCAACGAGTGGTGTTACTTGGAAGCTCCAAGAAGCCATGAAAAAAATGAAAAAATTAGTAAAGGAGGAATTCTAATGAAGAATATGCAAAAAAATTGGAAGAAAGCATTGCGACAAGAATGCAACACATTCGTTCCTGATTGTAAAGAAGAAATCATGCAGACGCTTGGAATTCCTGAGTCACCAAAGACTCCCCTTCGAGCTCCCTCATTGAGACTAGTTGGCATTTTCACTTTTCTCATAGCCGTGATTATGATGGTTGTTTTTACATCGACGCCCATCGTCCAAGCAAGTAGTATTGTGACTGTTGATATCAATCCATCGGTTGAAATAGAAGTTGATTCTTTTGAAAAAGTCAAATCAATCCGCGCCATGAACAAGGATGGAGCCCTCATCTTATTGGATTCAGAAGAGTTTTTAGGACTTGATATTGAGGATGCCATTGAACGAATCATTCAATTGGCAGAAGAAGCTGGGTACTTAGATTTGGCCAATCAAATAGAAATTGTGGCGATGAATCAAAATGTTTCTATTGAAACGAAACTGAAGAATCGCATTGGTACTTATCTTGAACAATACAAAAGTAATCATTCTCTAGATGCCACCATTAAAGTTAACGATGCCAATCAGGAAACAAAAAATCAGGCCGATGTTTATCACATTTCGATTGGATTCATGAAACTTATCGAAAAAGCTCGATTACAAAACCCTGAATTAACCATCGAAGAAGCCCGCGAGATGACCCCCAAAGAACTAAATGAAATGGCTAAAGCCTATCGTGCAGAAGAATTAGCTATTTTTGTGGAAACCATTCGTACACAAATTTCCAATTTTAAAGATAAACACGATGAAGCAATGATGAACGCTGAAGATCAATATACCATGGAAGCCATTCAAGAGAAATACAAAGCGCAAATCAATGCATATAAAAATGAATTACGTGAGACAATTAGGAATCAGGGAAGACCCGAGGATGTTGATTTTCCATTTGATGATCATTTTCAGAGTGATGATTTTCCAGAATTGCCGAATGATAATCGTGACATTCAAGAAGTTTTCTTATTAATCATTAAGATTCGTACGATTATCGCATCGCATCGTGGGAAATGGTCAGAAAGAAAAATCAATATCGTCGAAGCACTCTATGATGAATATAGTGAAAAACTTGAACAATTACCTTTGATCATTCAAAATGGAAATCAAGTTAAAGAATTTGAAGCATTTTATCAAGAATTTTTAGAAAATTTATCAAATTAACTAGCAAAATTTAAGTATCTAATTGTTATATAAGTGAAGGGAGATTTCATTATGAAACAAAAATCATTATTAATCGTTATTTTAATGCTTATTTTATCCATCGGCCTTATTGGCTGTTCCCAATCCGAATCTCAGTCTTTTAAGGTGAGTGATGCGTACATTACTTTAGATATTAATCCATCCATTGAAATTATTACAGATGAGGAAGGATTAGTCGCTCAAGTCAATGCTCTTAATGAAGATGCACAAGTCATGCTTGAAGGAACTAATTATGTTGGACAAACTGTTGACGTGGTTGTTGAAGCTTTGATTGAACTTGCTACTGAACTTGGTTACATCGAATTTAATGTAGATAACGCCATTTTAATCAGTGCAACCGCTGAAAACGAAGAAGATGTAAAAGACATCGAAGACAAAATTACTGAGAAAGTTCAGAAGTTTGTTGAAGAACGAAGCATTCGTGTCAATTTAATTAAAACCCAATTTGAAGATAAAGCCGAAATATTAGCACTTGCAGAGACCCTCGGTATTAGTGCTGGAAAAGTAAAACTGATTACCTATGCAATGGCATTTGATGAAACCTTAACCTATGAAAATGGAGCTACCATGAGTGTTCGTGACTTGAATCGGATTGTGATTCAAAGCCGAAATGAAGCAAGGGAGTTTATGGGCGAAGAAGTTCAAAGTGCTTATGCTGAATTAAAACAAGAACAACGTCTATCCTTTATCCAAGGTAGAGTCACCTTACTTAATACTGCCATCCAAAATGCGGATTCAGCATTATTCACTGAATTATTACTTGAGACAACAGCCACTGTTGAAGCAGTAAAAGCCCTCTATCAACAATACTATGAAGCCCTAATGGCTGTTACAATTCCAGAAGAAGAACCAGTGGTAGAACCTGAGGATCCTCTTGAACCTGAAGTTGATGTTGGAGAACAAATCACTGTACTTGAAGAAGCAAGAACTACCTTAAGAGCACAGATGAAAGCGTCCATCGAACAATTATTAGACACTACTCTTACTTTAGAAGAACGCAACGCCATCATTGCTGAATTCGAAACTGCTCGCAATCAATACCGCGAATATGGTGAACAACTCGAAGCTTTGAAACGTCAAGAACGCAATCAATATGGAGTTGGTATTGGTGGATTCTTTAAAGACGGTATGAGAAATGAAGTAATGTCTCAATTCGGAGAAATTCGCGAATCATTTGAGGAACAATTTACTGCTTTAGGCATTAGTCTTGAGGAACTTGAAGAATTATTCATAAATGATTTAAAAGATGAACTTGATGCTCTTCGTGCTGAATATAAAGATCAAGTGACTGCTTTAAAAGCCGAAATGAAAGATCAAATTGATGCGGTTAAAGCACAACTGCAACAAGAACGTAATCTACTTCGCGATGCTTATGGTCAAAATCGATATGGAAAAACTGATGAAGAAAATCCAAATGGAAATCGTAAAGGATAGTTTTTCTCCTCTAAAGTCGGCTACATTTTTCATAAATGTAGCCGATTTTCTATTGTTTTACATTGCTATAAAAATGAGAGTATGATATAATAAGTTATCTATTTCTTCAAAAAGGAGTTGACAACATGGAGAAAGTACCTATTTTAATTGTTGCGATTGCAATATCTCTTTGCGCATTTGCTTTTGCAGCCTGGCTCTATGCTTGGGTAAACAAGCAACCATCTAGCAATAAAAAAATCGCAAAGATCGGTGGATATATTCGAAAGGGCGCAAACACATTTTTAAGAAAAGAATACTTGGTATTAGCAAAATTTGCTGGTGTTGCTGCTATTCTCATCCTTGTTTTCTTACCAAAATTCATTTGGGAAGGTAACGTTTTAGAAAATGTCATTATGGCTTCTGCTTACATATTTGGTACCGTGTTTAGTGCCATTGCTGGGAAAGTAGGCATTCAAATTGCGACCATTGCCAATGTAAAAACAGCAGAAGCAGCACAACGAGGCATTAGACCAAGTTTCCTTTGCGGATTCCGTGGGGGAGCCGTTATGGGAATGGCCGTTGTTGGTGCTAGTCTATTAGGTGTCACTTTGATTTTTTGGCTTATTGGGGAATCACATGCTTTATTAGGCTTTAGTTTTGGAGCTTCCAGTTTGGCGCTTTTTGCGAAAGCGGGAGGCGGTATTTTTACAAAAACCGCTGATATTAGCGCTGACTTAGTTGGAAAAGTAGAACTTGGCATTCCCGAAGATGACCCTCGTAATCCTGCCGTTATTGCTGATAACGTTGGAGATAACGTAGGTGATGTTGCTGGCATGGGGGCTGATCTCTTTGATTCTCATGTTGCATCGATGGCTGCGGCTCTTGTTATGGCCATTAATCTTGATAGCAAACTAGGCTCCAATATTAATGTGATAACCGTCTTTATCTATGCTGCTTTGGGCTTGCTCGCTTCCATCATTGGGGTTTCGATGGCTAGAATGGGTAAAAGTGACCAACCGACGAATGCTCTTAATGCAAGTACTTATATTACAACTGGTGTCTATGTCGTATTAACCGCTCTTGTAACTTGGATTTTCAAACTTCAATGGCAAATATGGCTTGCTGCCATCATTGGATTATTTGTGGGTGTGATTATTGGCATTGCCAGTGATTACTTTACAGATGACAGAAGAAAACCAGTTCATGAAGTTGGCAAAGCCAGCGAAAGTGGACCTGCTTTCACCATTTTATCAGGTGTTAGTTATGGCTTCTTAAGCACACTTCCAGCCATGATAGGGATTGCCTTATCTGCGCTTCTTGCATATGTGGTTACAAAACCTCTTGGAGGAACTGTTTTATCAACTGAATATGGTATGTTTGGTATTTCTATGGCTGCAGTTGGAATGTTATCCATTGTTGGGATGATTATTTCAAATGATGCTTATGGTCCCATCGTTGATAATGCAAGAGGACTTGCTGAAATGGGAAATCTTGGCGATGAAGTAATTGAAATTACCGATACCCTTGATTCAGCAGGGAATACTGTTAAAGCTGTCACTAAAGGATTTGCCATCGGTGCTGCTGGTCTCACTGTCATTGCCTTATTAGGAGCCTTCATAAGTGAAGTTAACATCGCCATTGATACATTAGGCTTATCCATTGAACCATTTACAGGATTTGATATCATGGATCCCATCGTGTTCTTTGGGCTATTAGTAGGAGCCTCTGTTCCTGCTGTCTTCAGTGCTCTACTAATGCTTGGCGTTGATCGTAATGCACAACGGATGGTTGCAGAAATTCATCGTCAATTTAAAGAAATTCCAGGTTTATTGGAAGGACGCGAAGATGCTGTTCCAGATTATGATACTTGCATCGCAATTGCGACACAAGGAGCCTTGAAGGAATTAATTCCTGCAGGTTTATTCGCTATTGTAATCACCCTTGTTGTTGGATTCGTTGGTGGCATTAAAGCCATTGGTGGATTCTTAACTGGAAATATCGTGAGTGGACTCCTCCTTGCTTTGTTTATGAGCAACGCTGGAGGTCTATGGGATAATAGTAAAAAGTATGTTGAGAGCGGCCATCATGGGGGAAAAGGAAGTAATGCTCACAAAGCGGCTGTTGTTGGAGACACTGTTGGTGATCCTTTTAAAGATACTGCCGGACCTTCCATCAATACACAAATTACCGTTGTTAGTTTGATTGCTTCTTTACTATCAACCATCTTCTTAACATTCTCCATTTTCTAAAAAGTAAAATATCACACGAAAATCGTGTGATATTTTTTAAGCACATTGCTTGTTGTTCGAATAAAAAAGTGTTATAATAACATTATAATTTATAATGTTATTGTTAATTATAAGGAGGAATGATTATGAAAATTGTATATGCTTCACGAACAGGTAATGTTGCTGCGTTTGTGAAAAAATTAGGTATTGGGAATATTTTAGAATTAAAAATAGGAAAAGAAAAAGTCAATGAAAAATTTGTTTTAGTCACTTTCACTGATGGATATGGTGAACTACCTGAAGAAGTAAACGACTTTTTAGAAAATAATAATGACTATTTAGCAGGTGTTGCTGCAAGTGGCGACAAAAGTTATGGGGAAGCCTATGCATTAGCAGCAGACCTCATCAGTAACACTTATGGAGTTCCCATTATTTTAAAATTTGAATTTGATGGCACTGATGCTGACGTAGAAGCCTTTAAAGATGCTTTACTAGATTTATAGGAAGGAGGAAACAATATGAAAAAATATGTATGTGATGTATGTGGTTATGTGTATGATCCAGCTTTAGGTGATCCAACCCAAGGAATCAATCCAGGAACTTCTTTTGAAGACTTACCAGATGATTGGACTTGTCCAGATTGTGGAGTTGAAAAAGAGAACTTCAGTCCTCTAGAATAGAGCAAACCATGAAAGCATATGAGATTAAGCCAGATGTGTATTGGGTGGGTGCGATTGATTGGAATTTAAGAAATTTCCATGGCTATGATACATCAAGGGGAGGAACCTATAATGCCTATCTCATTCTTGATGAAAAAATTACCCTTATAGATAATGTATATCATTCATTTACCGATGAATTGATTGAACGTATTTCTTCTATCATCGATCCTTCAAAAATCGAGGTCATCATCTCCAATCATGGAGAACCAGACCATAGTGGAAGTTTAAAGAAAATCCTTGCTTTAGCACCTCATGCAAAAGTGTATGCTTCACCTAATGGTGAAAAAATTCTTAAAGCAGAGTATGGAAATATCCCGATTCAAGCTGTAAAAAGTGGAGAAACACTCTCAATTGGTAAAAGAACTCTTTGCTTTGTTCATACCCCCATGGTGCATTGGCCTGATAACATGGTAACCTACGATGAATATGATCAAATTCTTTTCAGTAATGATGCTTTTGGGCAACATATCGCTTCTTCGGCACGACTAGATGAAGACTATTCGTTAGAAGTACTCTTTTTTGAACTAAAAAAGTATTATGCCAATATTATATTACCATATTCATCTCAAACTAAAAAAGCCCTAGAGGCTATAAATTCTCTTAAGATTCAAATGATATGTCCTAGTCATGGATTGTTGATAAAAAAATATCTCAAGGAAGTCCTTGAAGTATATCAGGGTCTTGTTGAACATCGAAAGAAGAACCAAGCCATTATTATATATGATAGTATGTGGGGGAGCACTGAAAAGTTAGCCCATACCATCGCAGAAGCTTTTATCAGTCTTCAAATTCCAACGTCTGTGTATAATGTTAATCATTCACATGAATCGGATTTAATTCTAGAAATGATGGAAGCTAAGTATGTAGCCATTGGTTCACCCACTCTTAATAATGGATTGCTAACCTCCATTGCTGGTTTCTTGAATTATATCAAGGGACTAAAGCCACAAAATTTATCCTATGTTGCTTTTGGCAGTTACGGATGGGGAGGTCAGAGTCCTAATCTTATTGATCAATCTCTTGAGGAAATGGGATATCATCGTCTAATGGCTCCAATTCGCCAATACTTTGTTCCAACGAAAGAAGTTCTTGAAGAATTTAAAGTGAAGCTTGTTGAAGCTATTCAACAACATAATTAACGATTGACCTTGAGAAATCAAGGTCTTTCTTCTTATAAGGGAGGAAATTTTAAGCCAGTAAAATAATCATTTACAAGTTCTTTAAAAAAGGTTATAATGAATTAGAAGATATGAGGTGTTAGGATGGAAAAAAACACAATATCAATCATACAGGGTTTTATTCAGGACCTTACTACCTTTTTAAAAACATATGGTTACATCAGTAAAATCACCAAACAAGATTTTCATGATTTTATTGTTAAAACCGATCAAATAAACATGAGCGCCCTCTCTGTTATTCATGATGTCATTGATTTCATCCAAAAAATTATTACTCAAAGTGAAGAATTTGAATCATGGATCAAAGTCACTAAAAAAGCATATACAAGAAATATCAATGGATATGTGACTCTCCTAAGCATTCATAATGCTTACTCGATGAAATTTTCTTCGCAGTTTGATATTCATCAAACCTTTGATGATTTTTTGGTTGATTTACTCTATTTAAAATTCGAATTACAGTATCGGATAAAAATAGATGTGCCTGAAATTACCATCCAAACCTTGGCAGATTATATCTATTTTGAAAAAGTATTTGCTGAACCCAAACTTCACAGCAAGTGGGTTTTTCGTGGGCAAGCCAATGAAAAATGGCCACTAGAGGCTTCCATTCTGCGAAACATCAACCGTTCGGACACTTCCATTATGAATAAGCAATCGATTGAAAAATTATATAAAGAATATGAACTGATTGATAAATATCACAATATTTTTGCTTCTTCAGACCTTGATTATACCTTCTTATCCTATATGCAACACGCAACCTCTTTTAGTCCTTTTATCGATTTTACGATGAATTTTATCATTGCAACATCCTTTGCAATGAATAATCGCTCAACTGTCAATGATTTTTTCAACAATAATTCTGCCATTTATTGTATGCCCATCATTGAAAACCAAAATATCGAACAGAAAATTGAAGAATATCGGGTGGGCCTTCTAGCAGCAAATAGAAATTGGTCAATTGAGGACTTAACTATCCTTTATCAAGGAATGGGTACCGTTTATAAACCTTTTGCAGATGTCACATATTCTGATGATCAAACCAATGATCGTATGAAATATCAAAAAGGGATATTCATATTATATGATAACTTCATTTCGTATACTTCGAGCAGTGTTCCCTATTATTTTGTTAACAATATGATTAAGCTTGTCATACATCATTCAGCAAAAAAAGAAATTTATGACTATATTTATCATCATTATCAGCAATATCATCAATACTTTCTTATGAACCCCTATCAATATTTTTCAGAGTAATTAAAAGAGTGTTCAATTGATTGAACACTCTCTTTTATTCACTTTTTTCTTTATCTTCAATGAGAAATCCATAGGATTCAAAACATTCTTTAAGATCAAGATAATTTACTTTTCTCAGTTTTGCCGCTGATTTTAGTGTCATCACGCGAGCAAGAGACTCAATGCATACTTTGTTTTTCACGCAAAGAAATCCCAAACTGAGAAGGATCTCTTTGATTTCTGGATGAGCCATTATTAAATAATAGACCTTGGAATTCGCATCGATTACTTTCATAACGTTACCTCATTTTTATTATATCACAGCACTTCTTTTTTTACAAGATAAAAATTGTTAAAAAATACATAAAATTAGCACTAAACACTTGACAGTGCTAAAAAGTATGGTATAATAGTATTAGCACTAAGAGATTGAGAGTGCTAACACAATAAAAGGAGTGATATTATGGTATTTAGAAATCGAAACAATCAAATTGATTTATGGAATGGGAATCTGTTTTCAGACTTATTTGAGGACTCTTTCGCAAAAAGAAATGTTTCATTGATGAAAACAGATATTAGGGAAGACGATGACAAATATACATTTGAGGTTGATCTTCCAGGAATGAGTAAGGAGGATATTAAAATCAGCATTGAAGATGGTTATCTAACTATTGAAACCAAGAAAGAAGAACAAAAAGAAGTAAGAAATGACAAGGAAATTTACATTAGACGCGAAAGACGCTTTGGTAATTTTTCACGTTCATACTATCTTGGAGAAGTTCAAGAGGATACTGTTCATGCTGCCTTTGAAAATGGCGTTCTAAAGATTGATGTCTTCAAGCAAAAAGAACCGATTGTTGAAACAAAGAAATACATTACGATTAAATAATCAATTGATTAATCTATTTTCCTTCCTCGGCCACCCTAAATGGGTGGCTTTTTCTTGTTTCAGATTGAATTTTATCATGGAGTATGTTAAAATGAATAAGATGAGGAATTCATATGATAAAAGAGTTTTTTAAAATTCAACGAATTGCCAAGAATATCCTAAAAGAAAAGGATTGGAAAGTATATTTTTCCCCTGGGCGCATTAATCTAATTGGAGAGCATATTGATTACAATGGTGGACTCGTAATGCCATGCAGCCTTGATTTAGGCATTATCGGTGCATTTCACCCGAGAAAAGATCAGCTCATTCAATGTTATTCTCATGAATACTCGGGAGAAGGCCTTCAATCTTTTTCCTTAACTGATTTAAAACGAACCAATCATTGGACGGATTATGTGAAGGGTGTTGTTGCCGCCTTCAACCAATATCCCATTCAAGGATTTGATCTTGTCATGATGAGTCATTTACCCATTGGAGCTGGACTTTCAAGTAGTGCCTGTTTAGAAATGTTAGTTGCTACATATCTAAATAATCAATACAAAATAGGAATATCTAAGATTGAGTTAGCAAAGATTTCCCAGAAAGTAGAGAATGAATTTGTTGGAGTACAATGTGGGATCATGGATCAATTTGCTGTTGCAATCGGTGAAGAGAAAAAAGCCATTTTGCTAAACACTCATACCCTTGAGTATGAGATGATTCCTGCTGATTTCCAAGAATACCAAATTATTATTGCTAATACAAGCAAAAGTCGCACGCTCGCTGGATCAAAGTATAACGAACGTCGCCAAGAATGCAATGCAGTCCTCAAAAGATTGCAACAAGAACTCATGATTTCTTCTTTATGCGAAGTTCCACTCAATCGACTGGAAGACTTCCATCATCTCATTCCTGAAGACACTCTATATCGGCGATTACGTCATGTCGTTTCTGAAAATGAGCGGACAATACAGAGTAAACTTGCCTTAAAAAAAGGAGATATGGAAGCATTTGGTCAACATCTTATTTCATCTCATCAATCACTAGCTAATGATTATGAAGTTTCTTGCGAAGAACTCGATTTCATGGTTTCTGAACTCATAAAACATGGGGCCATTGGTGCAAGAATGACAGGAGCAGGTTTTGGTGGATGTGCCATTGCTTTGGTTCATCGTTCACAAATATCCACTCTTATTCGTGAAGTGACTACATCCTATCGTTTAGAAACACACTTGAAACCCGAGTTTTATATTGCTTCGATTGGTAGTGGAACGACACAATGGACTTATTCTATCCAAGAAGCACTAAGCAACCTCCTAAAATGGGGTCTTGATACTCACTTATTTTATGAAAGCGAGTGGAATTATCGTCGTAATCATGTTCTTCATTTGTTCCATCTAACTGATTATCAAGTGAATGAGCCAAAAATTGAAATCAAAGAAACACTCGATGATTTACTAGATGATCTTGTCGAATATGGGCATATGGAAAATCTTCTTCGTGATGATACACTGTTAGGTGAGGGAAATTTCATATCAGAAGTCATGGACTGTTTATGTGAAAGTCCTAAAAATATTATTCACCAATTCCAAAGTCATCTTCATCAATCACCTTCCCAAGCAACCAATTATTTATTTCAATATGCTATCAATTCTCGCTATATCCAAACAAGAAGCATTGCAAAGAACATTTCTTGGCAATATCATAACTCATATGGTGATTTAATCATCACAATCAATATGAGTAAACCTGAAAAGGATCCGCTCATGATAAAAAGACTTCGCGAAGCAGAGGAAACATCCTATCCTCAATGTCAATTGTGTGTGGATAATGAAGGCTTTGGGGGGTCTCTTGTAAAAGAATCACGTAAAAATATGCGTATTGTTCCTGTTACATTAAATCAAGAATCTTGGTTTTTTCAATACTCTCCTTATTCGTATTATCAAGAACATGCAATTGTCCTCAAAAAAGAACATACTCCGATGATTATCAAAGAAGAAACATTTATCAAACTGGTTGATTTTGTCAGCCTGTTTCCTCACTATTTCGTTGGTTCGAATGCAGATCTTCCTATCGTTGGTGGATCGATATTAACTCATGAGCATTTCCAATGTGGATGTGCAAAAATGCCTATTGAAAATGCAAAAATGAACCCTATCGCAACAGTTGAAAATGTGAAAATGTATCAGTTGGTCTGGCCTTTATCGACCATTCGGTTGGTCACAAAAGATAAAAAAGCACTTATTAAAATTGCGACTCGTGTCTTGCAAAAATGGCAAAGTTACGAAAATAAAACCTTAAATATCGTTAATTTACCCATTTTACACAACACAATCACCCCAATTTGCCGCTTTAAAAAAGGTGAATGGATAATGGACTTGATTTTAAGAAATAACTTGACGACAGAGGCCTTTCCAATGGGTGTATTTCACCCAAAACCCGAATTGCACCATATTAAAAAGGAAAATATTGGTTTAATTGAGGCTATGGGCATCGCTATTCTTCCTGCGAGACTCAAAAATGAACTTGCATGGATTGAGGAAGTGCTTCTCGAACATCGCTCTCTTTTAGATTATCCTGATCTTAAGAAGCACGAACATTGGATCATCGAAATGCAGAAGCAATCAAAAGTGAATCTAGAAGTAGAAGTCGGTAAGAAGTTTGTTGAAGTCTTAGAAGATGCGGGCGTTTTTAAGCAAACCAAGAAAGGTCAGGAAGCCTTTATTCAATTTATTAAAACATGTTCATGAAAAGGAGTTTGGTATGGCAAGAAGTTACTTACTCATTGAAGAGAATAATTTTCAAATTTATCGTGATCCACTCTTGATGAAAGCGGATGCTTTCATCATGGATGTGTATGATGCAAGCTGTATCTTTTTAAACTATAATAAATTATATGATTTATTAACAGCTTTTAAACAAGAAAAAAAGAAATTGTATTTAAAACTAGATTGTAAACATGTTGCAAGGTGTTATAAAGCATTAGATTCAACAATCGGTTCATATCTAGCCGGCTTTTATATTGAGAATCCTTCGCTTTCAATCTTGAGAGCATTTAATTTAAAAGTTCGTGAATATGAACTCAAACAAAAACTCCCTTTCCAATCTCTTTCATTCGTGGTTGCCATCCATGAACCTCGTCATGTCAATCAAATGAAGGGAATTATGGCTCATCCTCGGGTTGAAGAAGTGATTGTTTACCCCATTGATAAAGTAAATATGGACTTTGTTTACCAAAAAGCCCAAATGCTTGCAAATCAATATAAGAAAAATTTATTATCCATGCACCAAGTTACAAAATCCTTATCGGAAATTGATTCCATTCATCAAGCATTTACACCTACCAAGCAAGAAATTGATAAAGCAATGGATTTTATTCAATTGATGCGATTTGCAAGAGGTAAAGAACGTCATGAGTTACTTCAAATGAATAGTTTGACAGCTGCTTATCGTACTCTATATGAAGCAGAGTCTTTGGGATTAATTGAAAATATTCCTGATATATACTATATTCGTCGGCGAAAAAAAGAAATCATCTTAAAAAAACCACTTGTGATTAAAAAGTTTTATACCGTTGGTGAGGAGATTGCGAATGGTATTACCCATGGCATAGGAGCTGGACTTGCCATTGCTGCTTTAGTTTTACTCATGGTCAAGGGAGGAAGTACGAAAGAAATTTTAGCTTATCTTGCTTTCTCCATTTCAGCAATCATTCTCTATCTCATGTCTACCCTCTATCATTCCCTCGCGCTGGGAGAATTATCCAAAAAAATCTTTCAAAAATTTGATCATATGACTATTTATTTGTTGATTGCAGGAACCTATACTCCCTTTTCGCTTCTTGCAATAGGGGGAACCCTGGGTAATGCAATTTGTATCTTTTTATGGGTAGGGAGTGCGCTCGGAATTCTCTTAAACATTTTTGCTTTTGGACGTTTTCGTTTGTTTCATATGATTTTGTATGTTCTATTGGGTTGGATTGCCATCTTTTTTCTCCCCCCAATCATTGCCAGTCTAGGAACGACAGGAGTATGGTTCTTAATTTTAGGGGGAATCATGTATACTGTAGGTATCTTTTTCTATAGTTTAAATTTATTTAAATTCACCCACATGGTTTGGCACATTTTTACCATATTTGGTTCAATCTTTCATTTCTTTGCTATTTTTTACTTTCTATAATCCGTCCATTTGGTGAAAACATCCCGATTTTGATATGTTATCAAAATCGGGATCTTTTTATTATAAAAGATGAAAATGCGAAAGAAAAGTTCATTGTAAAAATGAAAAGATTTCATATCAATTTAGGGGTAGTCAAAACGATTGATTTGTGGTAAAATGGGGGCAATGAGGTGGATAAGATGCTGGAAAATCGCAATAAATTTCTTGAGTTATTGAAAAAGATGAATGTGAATATCAATAGCACCCTATCCCAAGGTGCTATTCAGAGCATTGTCATAAAAAAGTCAGAAATGCTTGTTCGAATTCACTTGTTTTTCCCCCAAGTCATTGATGTTGAAGATGCAACGAATTTAATGGAAGTTGTTCAAGTGTACTTTGTCAATCAACTGAAGTTTCAAAAAGCAGTCGTTACTTTTGCTTATGAAAAAACAGTGATTCGAAGTGACCTTCTTGAACACTATTTTACCTATATCATTGAACATAAGAAAAACGATAAAACACGTTTTATGGCGTATGACCAATTTAGTAAATCTTTTGATAAAAATGAAATCACGATTTATGTGGCTGATCAAAATGAAGCTTTCATGTTAAAAGATCTCAATCGTGAAATCAATCTTGATTTAGAACGATATGGATTGAGTGCAAAAATTAATACATGTATCAGTACTTTTGAAATTCCGATTCAGAAATTAATTGATAAAAACATTACTGAATCGACCAAGGAAGTCTTAAAAGATCAAGAGTTGTATGAAAAGACGGTTGATGAACTAAAGCGCATCGAGAAAGAACAAAAGCCTGATAAAGGTAAAAATCTCATGAGTTTTCGATCACGTGTCAGTGTTGAGCCAACACCCTTGCGTCAGATTCCTGCAAGTGAAACCGAATGCATCGAGTATCGTCAAAAGTTTGGTAATACCAATTTTGCCATCATCGGGGAAGTCATCGAAGCCGAAATCATTGAGCGAAAAAAACGCGATTCAAACGAAAAGTACAAAATCTATCAAGCAACGATTACGGATGGCGAAGATTCTATCATGGTCAAGACTTTTATCAACACGGAACAAAACAAGGATAAAGAGTTTGAGGAAATTGCTATTCCTGGAAAACGAATCAAAGCCATTGGACGTGTTGATTATGACCCTTTTCAACAAGACGTCATCATGAATCTAAAAGAATTTCAAGTATTAGGCGATCTTGTGAAAGAGGAAATCCTAGATACAGAGCCTATTCGTCGTGTGGAACTTCATGCTCATACAAAAATGACGGTTCAAGATAGTGTTATGGATGTCGATGATTATGTACGACAAGCCGTAAAATACAAACACCGTGCACTTGCTATTACGGATCAACACAATATCCATGCTTTCCCCGATTTCTATAATGCCACTAAGGACTTAGACATTCTTCCTATTTTTGGTGTCGAAGGTTCGCTCGTGGATGAAAAGAATTTTCGTATTACTTTAGAAGAAGGTACTCAGGATTTTAATACTGCTACTTTTGTCGTCTATGACTTTGAAACCACGGGCTTATCGAGTCAGTACAACGAAATTATTGAAATCGCTGCAGTAAAAATTCGTCAAGGAATGATCGTGGATGAATTTAGTCAATATGTAAAACCGAAAAAGGCAATTACACCTTTTATTACTGACCTCACTAGCATTACAAATGATGATGTTCGTTTTGCAGATTCCATTGAAATTGTTTTACCCGAGTTTTATAAGTTTATTAACGGCTCAATCATAGTTGCTCATAATGCCACTTTTGATAATTCTCATCTATATGCAAGCTTAAAACGTTTAGGAATCAACACAAAGCCCTTCCTCACCATCGATACCTTACAACTTTCAAAAGTGAGATATGGACACAAATTAAAGACATTTAACTTAAAGTCAGTTGCTAAATTTTTTGATGTTGCACTAGAACAACATCATCGTGCCATTTATGATGCCAAAACAACAGCTAAAGTATTCCTGAAAATGCTTCAAGATTTACAAGAAGATGGCATTCATACCTATCAAGATATCAATAGTATTATTGATGAGAATGATGCTTATCGCCTTGCTCGCCCAAGTCATTTTACAATCCTTGTCAAGAATGAGTTAGGAAAGAAGAACCTTTATAAAATTATTACTGATTCCCATACGGTTCATTATTACAAAGAACCCCTCATCGTGAAAAAATTTCTCGAAACTCATCGCGAAGGCCTCCTTTTAGGAAGTGGATGTATGAATGGTGATGTGTTTAAAATTGCTTATGAACGAAGTGAGGAAGAATTACGCGAAGCCGTAGGATTTTATGACTTTATCGAGATTCAACCCCCCAGTCAATATGAAATCTTAACCGAACGTCACCAAGATCCAGATATAAGTGGCTACATTCGTACCATCATCCGGAAAATCATTCAAGTAGCTAAAGAACTCGGAAAACCAGTAGTTGCTACAGGAAATGTTCATCATTTGAAAAAAGAAGAGGTCAGATTAAGAGAAATCTATATTACTGCTCCAAAATTAGGAGGAGGAATTCACGAATTATCAGATATTGAGCATATTCCATCTTTCCATTTTATGACAACACGTGAAATGCTTGATGAATTTAGTTTTTTAGGGGATGACTTAGCCAATGAAGTTGTGATTACGAATAGCAATAAAATCGCTGATCAAATTGAGCGCTTTGAATTATTCCCCAATCAGTTATTTGCTCCCAAAGATGATTTTCTTGCTAATCGTGGTGTGCCATCATTAAAGCAAGCTGTTCAAGATATGACCTATGAACATTCATATCACCAATATGGGAATCCTCTTCCCAAGTTTATTGCGGATCGATTAGAAAAAGAGTTAAATAGCATTATTGGTAATAACTTTGCTTCTGTCTATTATATTTCTTATTTACTTGTCAAGCATTCTACTGATGCGGGATATATTGTTGGAAGTCGAGGCTCTGTTGGCTCAAGTTTAGTGGCTAACTTAATGGGAATTACGGAAGTCAACCCCCTCCCCCCCCATTATAATTGCCCAAAATGCCATTTCACTTCCATCAAACTGCGAGAAGAAGATAAGAAACACTACCTTCGAGATCCCAAAGAAGCTCCCTTTGAAGAAGCTTTTGATGGATATGGGACAGGATTTGACCTTCCCGAGATGAATTGCCCTGTTTGTGGAACCCCCATGAATCAAGATGGGGTGGATATTCCCTTTGAAACCTTCTTGGGTTTTAAAGGTGAAAAGATTCCCGATATTGATTTGAATTTCTCAGGTGAGTATCAGGCCAAAGCTCATGAATTTTGTCGCGATCTTTTTGGAGTAGACCATGCCTTTCGCGCTGGAACCATTTCAACCATTGCTGAAAAAACAGCGTATGGATATGTTCGCAAATATTTTGAGAAAAAAGGAATTCAAGTACGAAATGCGGAAGTCAATCGAATTGTTAAGAAAATTGAAGGGGTAAAACGATCAACAGGCCAACATCCTGGCGGTATTGTCGTCATTCCTCAAGATATTGATTATACGGATTTAATTCCGATTCAAAACCCAGCGGATGATCCAGATGCAACTTGGAGAACAACACATTTTGATTATCATAAATTCGAAAGCAATTTATTAAAACTAGATATTCTAGGTCATGATGATCCCACCATGATTCGTCATTTGATGAATTTTGTGGAAACCTATCCCAATGAGTTCCCCTTTAAAACTGTTGGAGAAATTCCTCTCACCGATGATGCTGTGTTTGGATTGTTCCAAGGATTACAATCTTTGGGATTACAATCAGACCAGATTGCTGGAGAAATGATTGGAACTACAGGACTTCCTGAATTTGGCACCTCTTTAACAAAAGATATGCTAAAGGAAATTAATCCCCAAACAGTTGCTGACTTATTAAAAGTATCTGGTCTTAGTCATGGAACCAATGTTTGGAACGGAAATGCTCGTGATTTCTTGCTTGGTCTTCGTCCCGAATTCCCTCCAGTTCCCTTTAAAGATTTGATTGGTTGTCGTGATGACATCATGGTTTACTTGATTGATAAAGGCCTTCCTCCTGGAGATGCCTTTAAAATCATGGAAAATGTACGAAAAGGGCGAGGCGTTTCCAAAGATTATGAAAAGGAAATGCTTTCCTATGATGTTCCTAAATGGTACATTGAATCGTGTAAAATGATTAAATACATGTTCCCCAAAGCCCATGCGACCGCTTATGTCATCATGGCTTTACGAATTGGTTGGTTTAAGGTTCATGCCCCCATATTCTATTATGCAGCCTATTTTTCACGTCGTGCTGATGCTTTTGATGTCGTGGCAATGGCAGAAGGTTATCAAGCTATTGATCGACGTGTCAAAGAATTGGGTGAACGCGTAAAATCGAAAAAAGCAACTGTCAAGGAAGATGCCACTCATTATACGCTTTCGTTAGCTCTTGAAATGGTGTCAAGAGGGTATCGTTTTATCCAAATGGATATTGCTCGCTCCGATGCTACCAACTTTAAAGTGTCCAAAGATCGAAAGGCGATTTTAATTCCTTTTAATGCTTTGGATTCATTGGGTGAAACTACTGCTCACTCCATTGTTGCTGCTCGAGAAGAGAATCCTTTCACTTCAAAACGAGACGTGATGCGTCGAACCAAACTTAATTCAACTCAATTTGAACGCATGGATCAGCTCGGTGTCTTTGGATTCTTACCAGAAGATGACCAAATTGGTTTATTCTAAAAAAGTTTTTAAACATAACTTAATGACTATTTAAGTTATAAGGTGTATAATATAATATATCACATATAAAAAGGGGTGATTGATATGCGTTTTGGTTCATCCAATCCGGTTTTTAGAAAATTAGAAAAAGAAAATGTGGTAGTACAGGAAGGTTTTCAACAAGCCACCTACAAAGGGATTGCCCTAAAATCCTTATATTATCTATTGATTGCTGTTATTGGAGTGGGTTTAAGTCTTTACTTGATGATTAATAGTCCCGATTTGTTTGTCACTGTTTTAATTGCTGCCTTTATTGTTGGATTCATTAGTGCTTTACTTTCATTTGTAAGACCTGCTTGGACAAAAATCACAGGAACGATTTATTGCTTGGCAGAAGGAATGGTCTTAGGAACCATTTCAATGATGTTTGAAGCCGAAATTCCAGGAATCATCATTTCTGCCATCGCTGGAACTTTTGCCGTTGTGTTTGTTGTTAGTATTTTATATATGACAAATATCGTAAAAGTAACCGGCAAATTTGTAAAATTTCTTCTTATTTTTGCTTTGAGTATGATTTTATCACAACTTGTATTATTCATATTATCTTTATTCATTCCTGCTTTGTCTACAGCATTTGGGGGTGGATTTGGTCTTTTAGCATCAGGATTATCTTGTGCTCTTGCTGTTTTGTATCTATTCTTTGATATGGAAGTCATACGAAACACGGTGGAGACTGGTCAACCAAAATTCTTAGAATGGTTTGCTGCTTTTGGAATCGTCTATACGACTTTATGGGTATACATCGAAGTTTTAAGAATTGTTGCTATATTTGCGCGCGAACGTTAATCGTATTATCGATTCCGAGTTTAAGAGCAACCCTTCGGGGTTGCTTTTTTATTCACGAAAGTATAAAAATCCTTTTTTTTGAGGAAAAATTATAGTATAATAGAAGGTAGAGTGAGGTAGTATTATGAACTTGAGATTTTATCCTGGATCCCTAAAAGGAAGAATTCGAATTCCATCTTCTAAAAGCTTAACTCATCGCGCATTGATTGCTGCCAGTTTAGCAAAAGGAACCAGCATTATTCATCATCCACTCTTTTGTGATGACACCATGGCAACTCTTGATTGCTTGAAAAATTTAGGGATGAATATTAAAATCACAAAGAAAACCATTACTTTGGAAAGTCCTGGATTTTATTCTATTTGTGGACCTCTCGACGTCAAGGAGTCAGCAACGACCCTGCGATTACTAGTGGGTCTCATTTCTATCTATGAACATGATTTCACGATTCAATGTCATCCTCGAATCATTGATCGGATTAAAACAAAAGATCTCGAAGATTTGAAGGGATTAGAATTCTCTTTCGAAGCAAATGCCATTCATATCAAAGGAACGTTAAACCATTTGTATTATCGCCCAGCGATGAATATTACTACCCAATGGGCTAGTGGACTCAGCTTGATGATGCCTTTGTCCCCCATTTATCTTCATGCCTCGGTTATGCAAGGCGATTATGTTCGTCTCGGAGTAAACTTCATCAAAAATTTTGGTGTTGAGATTGTTGAAGAGGAGGAATGGCTTCGTACCGAAGGCACTTATCTTCCTCAGGAGATACGAATTGAAGTTGATTATTCCTCTGCGGCATTTTTTATCGGAATGGCTCTTTTCAATCGGCAGTTACGCATTGAGGATATTAGACGCGACAGTTATCAACCCGATGTTCGCATCATTTCCTATTTTGAACAAATGGGAGCAACCTTTGAAGTGACATCTCACTATTTACGATGCATTAATGTAAACTTTCAAGATTGTACGATTGACCTGACTCAAAACCCTGATTTAGCCCCAATATTAGCCGCTGTTGCATCTGTTTCCTCCTGTCGCGTCATTCTTACCGGTCTCGAGAAACTCGAGTATAAGGAAAGTAATCGCCTTTTTGCCATCCAAAACTCCCTTAATGTCCTAGGTGCGAGTGTGACAATTGCGGATAAGAGTCTAATTATTGAGGGAAAAAAAGTCC
>JAQVOS010000054.1 GCA_028702495.1 Bacilli bacterium | reverse complement strand
CCGTTCACGGGTAGCAAGAAATAGAGGCAAGTGGCAAACCTCGCTTTTGTGCTTTGCACAATGCCGGTAACAGTGAGGGCAGGGCCCGCAGAGGAAAAACCACCAGCTACGCTGGTGGATAATTATTATCACTAGTTATCACTTTTTTTAACTTGCAATATTCGTCTTTTGTCATAGAATATGAGCAAGAATCTACAATCGTTTGGTCGTAGAGTTTGGATGCCCCTCGTAGGGTTCCTTCATAATGAAATCCACATTTTTCAATCACACGTTCACTGCGTTTATTATAAGGATAATGAGAGATGGTGACTAAAGTGAGACCTGCATCCTCAAAAGCATAATTCAAAATTGCTTGAGTCGCTTCAGTTGCAAATCCATGTCCCCAAAAATCCTTGGATAAAACATAACCAATGGATCGGCATGTTGGAAGGGCTCGTGTTCCATCATGGTGTAGCCCAATAGAACCCATGAGTTCTTTTGTTTCTTTATTTTCAATTGCCCATACTTCTTGTTCTCGGATAAACATTTCAAGAATCTTTTGTGATTCTTCTAAGTTTTCATGGGGTTTCCATCCAGCATTAGGACCCACATCGGGGTTGGTTGCATAATGATTAAAGGCCACTAGATCATCTAAAGTAAAGTCACGAAGTATTAAGCGACGCGTTTCAATGGTTTTCATAGATTAAATTTAAACATCGTTAGAACATCATAATAATTATTGCTATGGAAAGTAATACGATCGGTTCCTGACAATTTACAGCCGGGGAAGAAAGAAGCACGATAAGCTGCTTGATGTGTTCGATATTGAATTTCGATATCAAAAGAGGCAGGAAGAGGAACAATATTATTTTTAAGGTTCTTTTTTAAGGCGAATTCAACAGTTTCTTCAATTTCACGATTGGTGAGTTGTGGGTGCCGGCTAATGACGGCACCATGAACGCCTTCTTTTGTAGCCACGGTTTCAATGTTCTTATTGATACCTTTGACTAGTTTGGTAAGATTTAAATCTCCTGATAAAAAAGCGACAGGAACGTGTAAATAAGAAGCATACATGCTATTAATATCAAATTCTGATGCAATGATGCCATTGATTTTCACATGGAATATTTGGGTATTCATGGTATGAGAAAGAGGATTTCCATCTGAACGTGAGGGACTATGATATCCCACAAAGCAAACAGCATCAAAAGAAGAATCAAGTCCTGCCATCATTGAGCAGAGATTTCCTTCCCATCCGCGATGTAGTTGAACGTATTCAGGTAATTCTTGGAAAATAAGATTCAAAGCAGAGTCATGAGCGTCTTTCACAACAATTTCAGTAGCTTTAGCATTGTGAGCTCCGATGCAAGCTCGTTTGACTTCTTCAGTCATTTGTCTTCTAAATTCTTCGTAACGGGCATGTCCGTTTTCGGTTTCATCCCAATGAGCAATGTGATTGACACCTTCAATGTCAGCACTAATAAAAACTTTCATTTTAATCAAATCCTTCCTATAGAACCATTATACCTTAAATCAAAATAAAATTAAATATTTCGCTGTAAAAAAAGTGAAATTTATGGTATAATGAATGAAACCATAGGAGGTCAATTATGGATAAAAAAGTAATAGTTAAGAATGTCGTTAATTTTAGAGCAATGAAGTATTTCTACATGTATAATTTAAAGAGCAAAAACTTCATGTTAATATATGCCCTCTTTGCTGGATTGTGCTTTGCTCTTGCAGGGGTTGCACTCGTAGTTCCGCTTATCAAAGGTGAAGCCATTGATTGGTTCTTACCCGTGGCTTTAGCTGCTTTTTCTGCCTATTTACTCTATACTCTCTTTACAATTGAAAAGAAAATTGACAGTAATATCGCCCAACATTTCGCTTCCCGCCGTCCAAGTGAACAAATCGTTCGCATCACTGAGGAAAGTGTCACTGTCTCTTATGCCAATGAACCAGATAAAGAAGCCCCCTTTGATTGGGTTCAAATTACCAAAATTCATGAAATTCCCCAATACTACTATTTGTTTGCTGGAAGACAACTCATTTTAATTGATAAAGACCCCAATGCTCTTTTAGAAGGCGATTTTGAAACTTTAACTGAAATTATAAAAGAAAAAATTGCTGTTAAACCTTATAAGCTCTTTAATAAAGAGCTCGTTACAAAACCCATTACTTATGTTCACCAAGAATTTGCTGAGGATGTAGAGAAGGCAGATGAAGTGGAACATACAGAAGTAACAGTTGAAGCCGCTGCTTCAACTGTAGAAGAAGCAACAGCTGTAGAAGAAGTCGTCGAAACACCTGAAGAAAACAAAGAGGAAAAATCTGAATAAAATGATTCAAGTGGGGGTTCATTATACCGAACAAGAATTACAGAAATTTTTCCAATTTCAATTATTAATCAAAAACAAAATTAGATATCTTTACATGGGATTTGCGATTCTCTTTCTCCTTGTCTCGCTTTATTTCTTCATTTGGACCGAAAACACCCTTTTAGGAATTGTCCTTGATCTGTTTGCCATTCTCATGATTTTCATGTTTCCGATTCAAGTGAAACTTATTGTGAGAAAACAAAACTTCAAACAATATGAGGGTCCCATCCATTATTTGCAACTATCAGATGAAGGAATTACTCAGAAAATTGGTGAGCAATCCAATTATTTTTCATGGTCAGATATCATTGAAGTCAATGAAACCAAGCGTTGTTTCTATTTGTATATCTCCAAACATGGTGCTTTCATTGTCAATAAATCATCATTTATTGAAGGAACTGCGGATGAACTCACTACCCTATTGAAACGCCATCAAAAAAAGATAATTCGTTACAAATATATGTAAGAACGCTAAAGAAACCTTTAGCGTTTTTCAAATCTGTCCATAAGGAGCTACCCATATGAGTGATATAAGAGTTTGGTCCATTAAAAATAAGAAAGAGTTTCGCCGTCAAGAATTCCATATTCAAGATCTTCAAGAAGTCATTGCTTCATCAAGTGAAGCCCTACTTGGTCTTCGCATGATTGCAAGACAATATCTCCCTCGCCTCAATGCAACACAACCCATTGCTGCCATCGCCCTTGATGAAGTCAATCAACTTGTCTTACTTGAGTATCGCAAAGGTAAGTATGGACAACTGATTCAAAAAGGTCTCATGCAACTTGACTATGTGAAAGAACATTTAAGTGAATTTAAAATGTTAGTTGCTGATGCCGGATTTGATCCGAAAACCATTTACTGGGTTCCTCGTCTTTTGATTCTTGGAGATGACTTTAATGAATTTGATGCCTATGCCATTCGTCAACTCCCTTATCCGATTGAACTCATCAAAGTGGCCTCTTTAGTGGGAGAAGTATTCGTTTTTGAAAAAAACTTCATCTCAAATCATTTACAGGATCACGATTGCTTACCTCCTCAAGAGACTACAACTGTCGCACTTCTTCGTGATTTACTTCAGTTTGTCACTTCTTTAGGTGATGAAGTGGTGGGGTTGGGACGAGGAAATGAGTATCATTTTCGTAAGATGAAATATTTTCTCACCATTGAATGGAATGATGGCTTGAAGGTTCACTTCATTCACAAACAAAAATGGATGGAGAAAACCATCAAAACTACCATAGATCTAGAAAAAGTATATCCGCTCATTGAGGAAGCCTATGATGAAGGATGAAACACTTGTCGTTCTATATGAAGATAATCATATTTTAGCGATTGAAAAACCACCAGGACTACTCAGTCAAAAGGATTACACCCAAGATCTTGATGTGACTGAACTTGCCAAACGATATCTAAAAGAAAAATATAATAAGCCAGGAGACGTCTATCTCGGCCTAGTTCATCGCTTAGATCGCCCCGTGGGAGGGGTGATGATTCTTGCGAAAACTTCCAAAGCGGCTTCTCGTTTGAGTCATGATATTCGCAATCGTGATTTTCATAAAACCTATCTTGCCCTTGTTGAAGGGGAAGTGAAGGAAGAAGGAACAATTGAACTCATGCTTAAAAAAGATGAGGAAACAAGAACCATGCATGTGGATGAAGACGGAAAAAATTCCTTATTAACCTATCGTCCCATTGACTTTTTGGATCACAAAACTCTCTTAGAAATCGATTTACTAACCGGAAGATTTCATCAAATTCGTATTAGTTTATCTTCCATGGGTCACCCCATTGTGAATGATGAAAAATATCATGCTAAAAAAACAAGGAAAAATGATCCCCTCTATCTATGGTGTTCTCATATTGCTTTTCGTCACCCCGTTTCCAAGGAATGGGTGGATGTCGTGAGCAATCCTCATCATTGGCCTATTCTAATAAAAAAAGCACTTTGAAGTGCTTTTTTTATTAGAACATATGAATGTAACCAAGTATGTGTTATTTTTCTTCTTTTTGAGCCAAACGTTTATTGAACTTTTCAACACGACCAGCAGCTTGAACAAATTTTTGCTTTCCAGTGTAGAATGGATGGCATTTTGAACAAGTGTCAACTCTGATTTCTTTCAATACAGATCCGCTTTCAAATGTTGCTCCGCAAGTAGAACAAGTCACAGTGACTGTTTGGTACTTAGGATGGATTTTTGGTTTCATCGTTTACTCCTTCCGCCATGATGATTGATCATCATAGAAAGTATTTTTACTTGTTTATTATACCACGCAATATGGAAGAAGTCAATAATTATTATGAGTCACAACGAATATTATTTTGATCAAAAGAAAATGGAAAATTATCGATTTTCAGGTGGCAAGAATACGCTTTATATGATATAACTCGAGTTTTGCAGTTGTTATGCTATAAAATCCCCTATCAAATTGATAAGGGATTTTTTTAGTATTGTATTTTCTCTAAATATTGGTTGAAATCGTTTTGTGCTGAATTTGAAAAGTATGGATAAGTATTATATTTCTCAATTATTATCAGTAAATCTTGAATAGTTTCGTCATTATTCGTTAATGAATGTGAATATACTTCTTTACCTTCTTTGGTTTTGACTTTTTTGTATTCTCTTAATATTTCTCCTCTTGGAAGCTCTATATATCCTTTTTCAGGAATTCTACACATACACTTATTTAAAGCACGAACAATTCTTTCTGCAGACATTGAATAATCAATTTTATATTGAAGCATTCTTAATAACACTAAAGCAACAAAACAAATAATAAAATGACCGTTAATATGATTTTCTGTACTTAAGAATATTGGCCTTACATCTAATTCGTTTTTTGTTATTCTAAATGTTTCTTCTATTCTCCAAAGTCCACCATATACTTCAAGTATCTTTTTATAGTCATATTCAAGTTCACTTGTTATAATACAAAAGTACCCATCATATTTAGCGTCTTCACTTATTTTATCTTCATCTATTACTCTATCAACTTTATCAGCTATTTCACCTGTCAGGTTAACAGAATGTAATTCTTTAATATATTGTTCATATGTGTGCTTAATACTATATGCATTATTTCCTAGTGATTTAATTGCCCTAGCTAATTTATCATCTCTTTTTCTTGCTTCTACTATAGCATCTTCATACTTCCAGTATATTAGTACTTTTCTCTTCCTTATAACTTTATTGCCATCTTGGTCGAGCCCTTCATATTCTTCAATAAAGGTTTTATATCTGAAGGTGTTCATTGCATTTGCTATGTATGTAGATTCATTAAATAATTCTTCTTTATATTTCTTGCCTTTTTTACCTTTAAGTATTTGACTTACTACATAACCATCACCATTATTACAAATATAATTAATATTAGAAGACGAATTTAATCCTTTATCAGCTACAACTATTAATCTATTTAAATGATAGTTTGCTTTTATCTCTTTCATTACCGGTTGCAATGTTTTAGTATCAGAAGTATTACCTTTAAATAAACTCATACTAATTGGTAAGCCATTACTATCCATAAATAAACCTAATTGAATGATAGGATCTACTCTATGTTCTTTAGATACTCCTCTTTGGCGCAAATCATCTTCATCATTAGGTAAATCTATCTCGCAGTAATAATTAGTTACATCATAATATGCATATGATGAATCTCTACCAATAATAGTTTTAATCTTATCGTTAATATATTTCTGTAGTTCAATTTTTACCTCATTGAATTTATCAAGTGAGCGATAAACATCATCTAAAGAATAATCACCATATTCACGATAAAAGGTTTGAATATTTTGATATGTCGCTCTTTTAGAATCTGGATTCAATATTCTTTGAAACACCAAAAACTTAAATATATCATTTAGTGAATACTTGTTATTAAAATTTATACTAGTAAAAAATAAATCTAATTCTAGTTTTTCATATATCACTTCCAAGAATCGATAGCCATAATTATATAGTACTCCACTAGGATCTAAATGAAAAGGAATATCTGTATTTTTAGAATATGTAATTCTTTTAGATTTTTTATAGTTATCATTATAATCCTTAACCATTTCCATAAAAGTTATAGGATCATCTTGATCTTCTAAATATCCAAATGTTTTAATAGTTTTTTGTTTTACTTTATTATTTCGATCACGATAACCTTCTACAACTCGAATTTCTGTTCTAGTGCCATAGTTCAGCTTTCTAATATCTTTGCGAATCATAAAACACCTCATATAGTTAATAACATTATAGCATAACGGTGTATTTTTGTCAAGGGGTATTTTTAATGAAAAAAGACTAAAAAAGTGCCATTTCAAGCGAAAAGGCACACCATTTACTTTTTATAGCATAACAACTGCAAAACTCGAGTTATATCACATAACAACATAAATTTAAACTAATTTTACAAAGCTCTATCGTTCTTCGGATTTTTTTTTTGACTTTTGTGATATAGAAAAAGCAATATCATTGCCAAACTTTCCATTAAGGAAGAAAAAATAACAAGAGCCATTAGATTGGCTTCATATAAACCACCAATAATAGTTGATCCGAGAAACCATGCACTCGAGTTTTGCAGTTGTTATGCTATAAAATCCCCTATCAAATTGATAAGGGATTTTTTTAGTATTGTATTTTCTCTAAATATTGGTTGAAATCGTTTTGTGCTGAATTTGAAAAGTATGGATAAGTATTATATTTCTCAATTATTATCAGTAAATCTTGAATAGTTTCGTCATTATTCGTTAATGAATGTGAATATACTTCTTTACCTTCTTTGGTTTTGACTTTTTTGTATTCTCTTAATATTTCTCCTCTTGGAAGCTCTATATATCCTTTTTCAGGAATTCTACACATACACTTATTTAAAGCACGAACAATTCTTTCTGCAGACATTGAATAATCAATTTTATATTGAAGCATTCTTAATAACACTAAAGCAACAAAACAAATAATAAAATGACCGTTAATATGATTTTCTGTACTTAAGAATATTGGCCTTACATCTAATTCGTTTTTTGTTATTCTAAATGTTTCTTCTATTCTCCAAAGTCCACCATATACTTCAAGTATCTTTTTATAGTCATATTCAAGTTCACTTGTTATAATACAAAAGTACCCATCATATTTAGCGTCTTCACTTATTTTATCTTCATCTATTACTCTATCAACTTTATCAGCTATTTCACCTGTCAGGTTAACAGAATGTAATTCTTTAATATATTGTTCATATGTGTGCTTAATACTATATGCATTATTTCCTAGTGATTTAATTGCCCTAGCTAATTTATCATCTCTTTTTCTTGCTTCTACTATAGCATCTTCATACTTCCAGTATATTAGTACTTTTCTCTTCCTTATAACTTTATTGCCATCTTGGTCGAGCCCTTCATATTCTTCAATAAAGGTTTTATATCTGAAGGTGTTCATTGCATTTGCTATGTATGTAGATTCATTAAATAATTCTTCTTTATATTTCTTGCCTTTTTTACCTTTAAGTATTTGACTTACTACATAACCATCACCATTATTACAAATATAATTAATATTAGAAGACGAATTTAATCCTTTATCAGCTACAACTATTAATCTATTTAAATGATAGTTTGCTTTTATCTCTTTCATTACCGGTTGCAATGTTTTAGTATCAGAAGTATTACCTTTAAATAAACTCATACTAATTGGTAAGCCATTACTATCCATAAATAAACCTAATTGAATGATAGGATCTACTCTATGTTCTTTAGATACTCCTCTTTGGCGCAAATCATCTTCATCATTAGGTAAATCTATCTCGCAGTAATAATTAGTTACATCATAATATGCATATGATGAATCTCTACCAATAATAGTTTTAATCTTATCGTTAATATATTTCTGTAGTTCAATTTTTACCTCATTGAATTTATCAAGTGAGCGATAAACATCATCTAAAGAATAATCACCATATTCACGATAAAAGGTTTGAATATTTTGATATGTCGCTCTTTTAGAATCTGGATTCAATATTCTTTGAAACACCAAAAACTTAAATATATCATTTAGTGAATACTTGTTATTAAAATTTATACTAGTAAAAAATAAATCTAATTCTAGTTTTTCATATATCACTTCCAAGAATCGATAGCCATAATTATATAGTACTCCACTAGGATCTAAATGAAAAGGAATATCTGTATTTTTAGAATATGTAATTCTTTTAGATTTTTTATAGTTATCATTATAATCCTTAACCATTTCCATAAAAGTTATAGGATCATCTTGATCTTCTAAATATCCAAATGTTTTAATAGTTTTTTGTTTTACTTTATTATTTCGATCACGATAACCTTCTACAACTCGAATTTCTGTTCTAGTGCCATAGTTCAGCTTTCTAATATCTTTGCGAATCATAAAACACCTCATATAGTTAATAACATTATAGCATAACGGTGTATTTTTGTCAAGGGGTATTTTTAATGAAAAAAGACTAAAAAAGTGCCATTTCAAGCGAAAAGGCACACCATTTACTTTTTATAGCATAACAACTGCAAAACTCGAGTTATATCACATAACAACATAAATTTAAACTAATTTTACAAAGCTCTATCGTTCTTCGGATTTTTTTTTTGACTTTTGTGATATAGAAAAAGCAATATCATTGCCAAACTTTCCATTAAGGAAGAAAAAATAACAAGAGCCATTAGATTGGCTTCATATAAACCACCAATAATAGTTGATCCGAGAAACCATGCACTTCCAAAGACGGTATAAAAAACCCCATAAGCAGTTGCTCTTTTCTCTTTAGTAACTAATCGAGATATAACTGCTTTCAAAACAGATTCTTGTGCCCCCATTGCCATGCCCCACAAAACCAATCCTCCAAACAAGCCAACCTCACTTTTTGTTAAGAAAAATAAAGGAGCAATAAAAATGGAAAGAAACGTTGAAATAACAAGTGAAGTTACCCCTTTCTTATCATATAATAGTCCGAAGCCAATGGCGGCAAGAGCATCTATTCCCATGACAAAAGCATAAATAAGAGGAACATGAATAACATCAATGATGGTTGATGTTCCCATATGATAAGCTAAAACAGGATAATCAATGAATCCCATGGCAATAAAAATGATTGCTAGTAAGTATATTAAAAAGGGTTTATTGCTTTTAAATCCTTGTTTTTGACTGGTGGTTTCGAATTGTTCCGGATTGGGATACTTTGCTTTCGCAATAACAATCATCACAAGCGTCATGATTGCGAATATTCCTAATAATCCAAATGCCAGTTGATATCCATCGAGTTCTGAACCTTGATTGAGGTTTAAAATAAGATAGACAAATAGGGGACCTAAAAAGGCACCAATTTGATCCATGGCCTCTTGTAGGGCAAAAGCTTTTCCAACACCAAGGTGCTGTGTTGTAAAGGAAGTGAGGGCACTTTTAGCAGGTGCTCTAATGCCTTTCCCAACGCGCTCTAACAAGATAAGAATGATGGCTACTTGCCAAGCGGTCGCATCAATGAACATTAATATTGGGATAACTAAAAGATTGACAGCATACCCAATAATCATCATTGTCCAGTACTTTTTTGTTCTGTCAGCTATATATCCCATTCCAATTCGTAAACTTTGTCCAATAAATTCGCCAAGTCCGGCAGTAAAAGAAATCAGAAAAGCAGAAACACCAATTAATCCAAGATAGGGTCCGTAAATGCTTCGCGCACCTTCATGAGTGAAATCGGATAATAAACTAATAAATCCAAGTAGAATAAGGAATAATAAAGCGTTTCTTTTTGTATTTTTCATGAATGGCTCGCTCCTTAATACTTACATTATATCTATTTTTCCTATAAAAAGCAAGGCTCTTTAAAATCTTTTATGGTTTTATGGTTTTTGCGAGTTTTATGGTTTTTCTTAAAATCTTTTATGGTTATTAAAAAATTGAGTTGAAAGGATTGCTTTCTAACTCAATTTTTTGTTAGAC
>JAQVOS010000053.1 GCA_028702495.1 Bacilli bacterium | reverse complement strand
TCACGGGTAGCAAGAAATAGAGGCAAGTGGCAAACCTCGCTTTTGTGCTTTGCACAATGCCGGTAACAGTGAGGGCAGGGCCCGCAGAGGAAAAACCACCAGCTACGCTGGTGGATAATTATTCTTGATATAAGGGTTTGATGGGGTAAAATAAAGGATAGACAATTTGCTCTATTCATGATAGAATAGAGATGCTAAAAATGATGAACCAGGAGGATCATGATGAAACGTTTATTTATACTCATGCTTATCTTACTATTGGGACTCGTCGGTTGTACGGTCCCTCAAGGCGAGACAATTAGTCTTTCCGTTAAGGGAAAAGTTCAGGTTAAAGTGGGAGATACGACCCTTCTTTCAGCGAGTTCCACCAATGTCATCTGGGAGAGTTTAGATGAATCCATTGCGACCGTATCCGAGAATGGTCTTGTTGAAGGGGTTAAAGTTGGAACCACTTTTATTCGAGCATCCCTCACCACATCCGCTGCCGTATTTGATCAAGTCACCCTTGAAGTCATCGCTGGGAGTACTTGTACACCTAATTGTGATGATTGCCCTGCCATTGATCCAGGGGACGTGAACGTAAAACTCGGAATCGATCTCATTGATGAAAACTTAAGTCTCTTTGAAGGAAAAAATGTTGGTTTAATTACCAATCCTACAGGCATCAATAGCCAGTATGAATCGACGATTGACGTCTTATATGAAAAAGTAAATCTTGTTGCCCTTTTTGCTCCCGAACATGGGATTCGGGGAAATCTCCAAGCAGGAGCCTCTGCTTCAACTTATACAGATGAAAAAACAGGGCTTCCTGTTTATAGTTTATATGGATCTACCATGCGCCCAACCGCCCAAATGCTCGAAGGTATTGACATTATGTGTATCGATCTTCAAGATGCAGGAGCACGGTTCTATACCTATGTCTATACCATGGCTTATGCGATGGAAGAATGCGCCAAATATGGCATTGAATTTGTCGTATTTGATCGTCCCAATCCCATTGGAGGAGCCCAATATGAAGGCAATATTCTCGATACTGCATACAGTTCTTTTATCGGTTTATACCCCATCTTACAACGCCATGGGTTAACCATTGCCGAACTTGCCATGCTCTTTAATGAAGAATTTGACTTGAATGTGACGCTTCATACCATTGCGATGGAAGGGTGGGATCGTCGTTATTATTACGATGATACAAAGTTACCATGGGTTATCCCAAGCCCTAATTTCCCATCGATTGAAACGGCGATGGTGTATCCAGGAACCTGTATTTTTGAAGGAACCAACCTATCCGAAGGACGTGGAACCACCATTCCTTTCCAAGTGATTGGTGCTCCATATATTAATGCCGATGATTGGGCAGAGGCGCTCAATGCCTTGAATCTTCCTGGAGTTGCTTTTCGTCCGGCTTACTTTACCCCTACTTTTTCAAAAAATAAAGACCTTTTATGTGCGGGTGTTCAGGTTCATGTCACCGATCGTACCCTCTTCGAACCCGTGAAAACGGGATGGGCGATGCTTGATGTCGTTCGCAATATGTACCCCGCTGACTTTAGAATTCTCAACGCTTCAACAAACCGCAACACCATGGACTTGATTACAGGGGGACGTTTCATTACGCTTGATACCTATTCTTTAGAGGAACAGTTTGCCTTAATCGCAAGTGATAGCGAAGCCTTCAATGCGACCAGAATGCAATATTTGCTCTATCCTTATCCGACTGGTGAATAGGAAATAATTATTAAATAATCATCAAACAAAACCATTAAAATGCCACTTTTTAATGTCCAAGAAGACATCAATTAAAGTGGCATTTTTTTTGTTTGTGTGATATAATAGGAACGAAAATAATCAAGAGGTGGTGAACCCAATGCGTATCATTGAAGCAGTTAAAAAAGCCGAAACTGAAGCTGAACAAATGCGACTAGATGCCATCAAGCAAGTCGATGAAATGCTTGAAGCAGCGAAGGTAAAAGCCCATGAAGAGACAAAGACTCTAAATGCTCAGTATCAAGAAGAAACAAAGGAACAAGAAATAGCCCTCCAAACAAAGATTAAGAAGAATCAAGAGGTTCTTGTGTCCCAGTGGCAAGGCATCAATCAAGACTTAGCCAAAAAAGCAAAAGCAAGATTTCCCCAAGCCATCGAGAAGATCATTAAACAGGTGAATCCTCTATGATTATCGCGATGAAAAAAGCTCGCTTGGTGGTCCTCAAAGAAGATCAGAGTCGAGTGCTTCAAGCCTTGCAACAACAAAGCATCATTATGCCGATTGCAACGGAAGAAACGCCCCCTCCTCCCCTTCTCGATGATCCTTTTATCCAACGAGCAGAAAAAACCTTAAAAGTCCTAAAACAATATCAGGCAAAGAAGAAGTTAGGTTCGACCCTTACCTTTACTTATTCGGAGTTTATGGAAAAGAAAGAAGAACGAGGGCTTCTTGTTGAAGAGACTGAAAAACTCGAAGAACGACGACGTCATACAACAGAACGTCTTCGCACTTTAAAAGAAGAACTAAAAGACCTCGACTTATGGAAAGATCTTGATTTGAAACTTTCAAGTTTGTCCATCCTTCAATATGCCATCCCCCATACGGGTCTTATTCCTAATTATAATCTTGAGAAAATCAAAGCCATTTTTCAGGAACATGCAGTGGAGTATACCTTATTAGGCCAAAACATTCGTCATCAAGCTCTCCTATTTATCACCTATTATGAAGAGGATGCCCAAGTCGTAGAACTTCTAAAAGGAGTCGGGTTTGATGAGGTTTTATTTCCTAAAGTGGATTTAACAATTTTAGATCTCATCACCGATAAAGAAACGGAATTAAAACAATGCGAAGATGATTTAAAATCCATTGAAGCATCGCTTATCAAGATGGGTGAGGCAGGGCACGAGTTACAACTCCTCGTTGACCAAATGGAAACAGAGAGTGTGTTAAAGCAAACACCGCTTACCCAAACGCTTGAAACAGTCTATCTAGAAGGTTGGATTCGATCCGATCAAGTTGAGACCTTTGAGAGTCTCATGAAAAAAACGGTTGAATTATATGACCTGGATATTGTCGATCCAGAAGCAGGAGAAACCCCTCCCACAGCCCTCAAAAATAATTGGTTTACCCGCATATTTGAACCGATTACCAATACTTTTTCCGTTCCTTATGCAAGTGAGGTCGATCCCAATCCTGTCATGGCTCCTTGGTATTGGCTCCTCTTCGGAATGATGATGGGGGATGTTGGCTATGGTGTCATCATGCTCCTCTTGATTTATATTGCTATTCGGGTGATGAAACCCAAAAAAGGGACAAAAGCACTCATGCAAATGATTATGGTATGTGGTGTATCCACCATCATCTGGGGAATCCTCTTTGGTAGTTACTTTGGTGTTACTTGGATGCCCCTCTTGGTTGAACCAATGAATGATCCGATGAAGATGCTTCTGATCTCAATGGCTGTCGGTGCTTTTCATGTTCTCTTTGGGGTTGGCATGAAAGGATACAACTTAATCGTCCAAAAGAAATATTTCGATGCCGTGGCGGATAGCTTAAGCTGGATATTAATTATTCTTGGAATTGGTCTTTATGCTGTCGGGATGATGGTTCCTTCACTCTCAACGATTGGAATCATCCTCGCAGGAATGGGGGTCCTCATTGTTGTCTTTACCGCCGGTCGTGCAAATAAAGGCATCGCCGGTAAGATTACAAAGGGACTCACCAGTTTATATGGGATTACGGGATATGTCTCAGACATCATCTCTTACTCCCGGATTCTTGCGTTGGGATTATCCACCGCTTCGATTAGTTTTGTAATGAATCTCTTGGCGGGGATGATACCCCCACCATTCGGATATTTCGTGGGTCCCATTATTTTACTCTTTGGTCATACTCTCAATTTAGTTATGAGTCTTTTATCGGCTTATGTTCATACGAGTCGTTTACAATATATTGAATTTTTTGGTAAGTTTTATGAAGGAAATGGCACTTTATTCCGTCCATTATCACTTCAGTTAAAATATGTGGATGAAATCCACCATCAAGCATAGGTAGGAGGAAAAAAACTATGTCAGAAGGAATTATTATTGCAATTATTGGTGCTGGTCTTTGTGCCATTTTATCGTCTATTGGATCTGCTATTGGAGTTCAAATGGGTGGACGTGCTGCTGCAGGTGTTTGTAGTGAAAAACCCGAATTATTCGGAAAAGTCCTACTACTTCAAGCATTACCTGGAACCCAAGGCTTCTATGGATTCATCGTTGCCGTTCTTGTTGCCAACAATCTTGGATTCTTTAGTGGTAATATTGCCCAATTAACCATGGGTGAAGGCTGGGCTTATTTTGGAGCCGTGATGCCTGCGACCATTATTTTATTTGTTTCTGCCATTTATCAAGCAATGACAGGTGTTGCTGCGATTCATATGACTGCTAAGCAACCAGATGCTTCAGGCCGTGGTGTTACCATGACAGCTCTTGTTGAAACATATGCGATTTTAGGTTTATTAACTAGTATCATCATTATCTTTGGTTTGAGATAGGAAGAAGTGACCCAAGTGGGAAATCGTACCATTTATGAAAAGATACTCCAAAAAGGACACGAAGAGAGCGAACGGATCCTTGAAGACGGAAAAACCCGGGCGCAGTTAATCGTTGAAGTGGCCTTAGAGGAGACTAATAAAGCTTTATCCATCGAGCGTGTCAAACGCGATGCAAAGTTCGAAGAATTATATAAGACAAAAATGACGGAGTTTGAACAAGCCATGAAACAAGAGTCCCTTGCTAAGAAAAAAGAGCTTTTAAAGCAAGTGTTTGATGGGGCAATGGATAAACTCATTCATCAGTCTGATTCAGATCTTCGTCGCTATGTCGTTCAAACCCTGAAAAAGGATCACTTATCAGGTTCTTTGGCGCTATCGGTGAATCGTGAAGAATACAAACGATACCTTTCCCTATTTTCATCACAAAAAGATGGAAAACTCGATCTCCTATCTGGAGCAATTGGGGAAAACGTATCCTTGGTTCTTAAGAAAGACAGTGCTCCCATTCAAGGAGGTTTCCTTGTGATTGGAACTGAATTTGATATTGATCATTCCTATGATGCCATTCTTAAAAACCTTCTTGAACAAATGGAAAGTGAAGTTGCCAACTTACTCTTTCATGAGGAATTGGCATGAACTATCCATATGCCAATGGGATTATAAAAGCCCAAGAAAATTCAATTCTCGACAAGGCCAAACTAATCCGTTTTACGCATGATACGCCTCAGGCGATGATGCGTGAGTTACAAGAAGTCGGCTATGGATCGCCAGACGCTACCAATCTTGAAGACCTCATTACAAGCGAACTAACAAAAGTAAAGCTCGCTTTAGAGGCGATTGCTCCCGAACCAGCCCTAGCACGTCTCTTTTTTGTCGGTGATGATGTGATTAATCTAAAAATGCTCTTTAAACGGAAATTTTTTGGATATCATCAAGACCTCGCCTATGCACGAAATGGTGCTTTTAAACCAGAAGATTTAGAAGCATGGGTTGATCATGGTGTTCCCCTTCCTGATAAAGGATGGAATCGCAATCTTGCATCGCTTCTAACGCTTCAAGCAAAAGGTCTTACTCCACGAATCCTCAGTAGTCGCATTGATAGCCTCGTGATTGAGCAAGTCATTCGCTCCATCAATTCTGTAACAGGCAAGGCTTTAAAGGTTTATTATGAAAAGAAAACGACCTATATTAACCTTTTGAGTTTAGCAAGAGCCCGCGCTCTTGGTTGGCCGCGTGAGGAATTTCAAGAAATGCTAGTCACTGGTGGAGAAATCTCACAAGAGAAACTCCTTGAACTATATCCTTTGTCTGATAGTGCGCTTGTACAAGAACTCATTCCATTTGATTTTGGAAAGATTTCTCAAGATCTCAAGCAGAGCTTTCAAAAAGGGGATCTTGGATTATTAGAAATCATTTTTGATAATCGTTTGCTATCAAAAATGAAAGAATACCACGCAGAACCCTTTACGATTGGTCCAATGCTTTATTATGTCCTCATGAAAAAAGCCGAAGCGACCAATATAAGGACGATTGCAAGCAACCCTCATTTTGATAGCCAACACTTACTCGATTATTAGGAGGTAACGATATGGAAGAACATATTCCCATCGCAGCGATTGGGGAAGAAAATACCATCATCCTTTTCAATGCCATCGGTATTAAAACTTATCTCCTAACCAACCCTACGGAAGTGGCAAAAACCATCCTCACCTTAGAAATGCAACAATGCAAAATCATCTATTTGAGTGAAGATTTATATTTATCCCTTCCTGAAATCATCGAAAAATATCAAAGCATAGCTTTTCCCATCATCATTCCCATTCCCATTAAGAAAACATCCATGGAAATTGGAAAGAAGAAAATTCGTGCGAACGTCGAAAAAGCCATTGGCATTGACATTTTGTAGAGAGGATGAACAACATGAATCAACAAGAAAAACAAAAGAACATAGGCATCATCTCGAAGGTTGCAGGACCTTTGATTGTTGCAAAAAATATGGGTGACGTTCAAATGTATGACGTCGTCCGCGTCAGTGACAAACGCCTCATTGGGGAGGTCATTGAATTACGTAAAGACATGGCTTCCATTCAAGTGTATGAGGAAACCGCAGGACTAGGTCCTGGGGAACCCGTCTATCAAACAGGAGAAGCCCTCTCGGTTGAACTGGCTCCAGGACTCATTGAAGGTATCTTTGATGGCATTCAACGTCCTCTTGATACCATTTATGAAGGTCATGGGGACCGAATTCCCTTAGGAATCGATGTTCCCAAATTAAACCGTACTAAGAAATGGACATTTGTTCCGACTGCGAAACTACACTCTCATGTTTTAGGCGGAGATATTTTAGGATATGTCCAAGAAACAAGTGTCGTGAAGCATCAAATCATGGTTCCACCGACTCTTACCGGAGAAGTGGAATGGTTGTTTGAGGGTGAGGCCACCATTACCGAGGCGATTGCGAAAATAAAAGTTGCAAACGGCGAGGTCGTGGAAGTTCCAATGTTACAACGTTGGCCGGTACGGAAGAGCCGTCCCTACAATAAAAAACTAGCTCCCCATGCGCCCATGATCACCGGACAACGTGTCATTGACACGCTCTTCCCCATTGCCATTGGTGGTATTGCAGCGATTCCAGGTCCTTTTGGAAGTGGAAAAACCGTTGTTCAACATCAACTTGCTAAATGGGCTGATGCTGACATCATCGTTTACATTGGTTGTGGTGAACGGGGAAATGAAATGACGGATGTTTTAATGGAATTCCCGCGTCTTCATGATCCAAAAACCGGTGAATTCTTAATGAAACGGACCGTACTCATTGCGAATACCTCCAATATGCCCGTTGCAGCTCGGGAAGCCTCGATTTATACAGGCATTACGATTGCGGAATACTTCCGTGATATGGGATATAAAGTTGCCCTTATGGCAGACTCAACTTCTCGGTGGCCAGAAGCTCTTCGGGAAATGAGTGGTCGTTTGGAAGAAATGCCTGGTGAGGAAGGCTATCCTGCCTACTTATCAAGCCGTTTAGCGGAGTTCTATGAACGTGCTGGTTTTGTCAAGTGTTTGGGATCCTCTGATCGTGAAGGCGCTATAAGTGCCATCGGAGCCGTATCACCCCCAGGAGGAGATACCTCTGAACCCGTTTCTCAAGGAACCTTACGCATCGTTAAAGTATTCTGGGGATTATCGGCGACCCTTGCATATCGTCGTCACTTCCCAGCCATTGATTGGCTCAAGAGCTACTCATTATATTCCGATACCATGAATGACTACTTTGATGAACATGTGAAAAAAGGGTGGTCTAAACAAGTTCAAAAAGCAATGGAACTTTTACAAGAAGAATCCAAACTTAACGAAATTGTTCGTTTGGTGGGAGTCGATTCCCTTGAATTCTCTGACCGTTTGACCCTTGAATGTGCTCGTAGCATTCGTGAAGACTTCCTTCACCAAATTGCTTTCCATGAAATTGATACTTATACCTCGGTTGATAAACAATTTGGAATGTTACAAGCCATTCTAACGTGGTATCAATTATCTCAAGAAGGTCTTACCGAAGGTGCAAGTTTTGCAAAACTGACCTCCATGGCTGTTTTAGAAAAAATTGGGCGGATGAAATATATTCCTGAAGCTGAATTTGTGAAAGCTCATGAAGACATTATGAATGAACTCAACACAGAATACCAAAACATCCTCAAGGGGGACGATTTATATGCCTAAAGAATATAAAACCATTCGTGAAGTCGTCGGCCCACTCATGCTTGTAACGGGTGTTGAAGGTGTCAAATATGATGAACTTGTTCGCATTAAACAAGCAACAGGGGAAGAACGTATTGGAAAAGTATTGGAGATTAATGAAGATAAAGCATTGGTTCAACTTTTCAATAGTTCTCAAGGATTAAAAATTGATGATTCCAAAGCCATGTTCTTAGGACACGGCATTGAACTAAAACTTTCTCATGATATTCTCGGTCGTGTATTTGATGGGATGGGACGCCCCATTGATGGAGGTAGCCCTGTCATTCCGGAAAAACTAGCCGATATCAACGGAACTCCTTTGAATCCTGTGGCTCGTAACTATCCTTCTGAATTCATTCAAACAGGAATCAGTGCGATTGATGGCCTAAATACCCTCGTTAGAGGACAAAAACTCCCCATCTTCTCAGGATCAGGACTTCCCCATGCGAGACTTGCAGCACAAATTGCGCGTCAAGCTCGTGTGATTGGAACGAATGATGAGTTTGCCGTTGTCTTTGCGGCAATAGGCATTACCTTCGAAGAAACTGATTTCTTTGTGAAAGAATTCCAAAAATCAGGAGCCATCAAACGGTCAGTCCTTTTCATGAATCTCGCCAATGACCCCGCCATTGAACGGATTGCTACTCCTCGGATGGCAATTACCTGTGCCGAGTATTTGGCTTATGAACTTGGAATGCATGTCTTAGTCATTATTACCGATATTACGAATTATGCTGAAGCCCTTCGTGAAGTCTCTGCGGCTCGAAAAGAAGACCCAGGACGACGTGGTTATCCTGGTTATATGTATACCGACCTTGCCTCCCTCTATGAGCGAGCTGGACGGATTAAAGGAAAACCAGGATCCATTACCCAAATTCCGATTCTCACCATGCCTGAGGATGATAAAACCCATCCCATTCCTGACTTAACCGGATATATCACCGAAGGACAGGTTATTCTCTCCCGTGAACTCCATCTCAAAGGGATATTCCCTCCGATTGATGTCCTTCCCTCCTTAAGTCGCCTAAAAGATAAAGGAATTGGTGCTGGTAAAACAAGAGAAGATCATGCGGAAACCATGAACCAACTCTTTGCGGCCTATGCTCGAGGCAAAGAAGCGAAAGAACTCTCAACCATTCTCGGAGAAGCAGCCCTATCCGATACGGATAAACTCTATAGTCGTTTTGCGACTGAATTTGAAGCTCGCTATGTGTCACAATCTTATACCACCAATCGTTCAATCGAAGAAACCTTGAATATTGGCTGGGATTTACTCACCATTCTTCCTAAAACCGAACTCAAACGGATTAGTCTCGAAAAGATTGAAAAATATCTTCCGAAAGGAAAATAAGTATGGCACTAGGACAACTCAACCCGACGAGAATGGAACTCATGCGATTCAAACGTCAAATTGGAACCGCAAAACGAGGACATAAGCTTCTAAAAGATAAACAAGATGAAATGATTCGTCAATTCATGCTCATCATTAAGAAAAATAATGTCCTTCGCCGTGAAGTTGAACTCGATTTGATGAATATCAACGAACAATTCTCGCGAGCTAAACTAAACATGTCCGAAGAAGGCGTCCTTGAAGCGTTAATGATTCCCTCAAAAACAGTTGAAATCACCAGTGGATTAAAAACCATTATGAATGTGAAAATACCAACTGTGAGTTATGTTGAACAAGGAACCATTGATTTAACCTATGGTTTTGCCTTTACCGCAAGTTTACTCGATCATGCTGTCATTGACTTATCAAAGCTTCTTCCGAAGCTCATTGAACTAGCAGAACTTGAAAAAGCATGTGATATGTTGGCTTACGAAATTGAAAAAACAAGACGTCGTGTCAATGCCATCGAATTTGTGATGATTCCCGAAATGGAAGAAGCCATTCGCATCATTACGAACAAACTCGAAGACAATGAACGAAGTAACATCATTCGGTTGATGAAAAGTAAAGAAATTGTCTTGGCTAAGAACCAAGCCAGATCATAAAGAAAAACAATCGATCTAAAAAGGGGTCTTTCCAATAGTTTGGGGTCAGACCAAAAAGCCATCCAATAGTTTGGGGTCAAAAATGACTAAAACCCCAAAACTCTAGTACTTAATAAAAGCCTTATGCCAAAAATGACATAAGGCTTTTAA
>JAQVOS010000083.1 GCA_028702495.1 Bacilli bacterium | reverse complement strand
ATGCCGATTTAATTTTAGTTCTTGATGAGGGTAAAATTGTGGGAAAAGGAACTCATCAAGAGTTACTATGCAATTGTCAACTATATAGGGATATAGCACTTTCGCAAATAAGTGCAGAAGAATTAGGAATATAATGAGTGCGGATTTTGATAATAACACAATAAAAAAAGAAGAGCCAAAGCAACCGGCAGGTGGGGGCTTTAATTTAGGGGCTGCTTTTAATGTTACCGGCCCTGAAATTAAAGAAGTCATAAAAGCCAAAAACTTTGGTGGAACTGTCAAAAGACTGGTTAAATATCTTAAGCCTCAATATCATATGATTATTATTATGATAGTTCTCGCTATAATTGGAGCATGGTTTGCTATTTGGGTCCCAGACATAATGAAAAAGGTCACGAATGTTCTTGTCGATAGCTTACAGTTTTTCACAAATATTAGACCCGCTTCAGATCCTGTGAATCCTGGAAATAATCAACTTTTAGATTATATTGCACCAGTTTTATGGACAAGCGCTTCATTGTATGTGTTGAACTCTCTATTTCAATTCATTAGTGCCTTGATTGCTGGAATTACATCACAAAGACTTGTCTGTAGAATGCGCCATGATGTTAAGTATAAGCTTGATAGAGTATCTCTATCGTATTTTGATACAACCCCGTTCGGGGAAATTCTATCAAGATTTACAATTGATATTGAGATGATATCCGCTACAATTCAAGAGAGTTTAAACCAAATTATTACCGGGGTCATGACAGTCGGTGGAGTTTTCATAATGATGATGAGAATAGACTGGTTGTTATCAATGGTTACTCTGTTGAGCCTCCCCTTGTTGATGTTGGTTTCAACGGTTATTGTAAAACGTTCACAAGTTGAATTTTCAAAACAACAAAAGAAAATTGGACAACTCAACGGCTTTATTGAAGAAATGTATACCGGACATCAGGTTGTTAAGCTCTACAACAGAGAATATGACAGCATAAAAATTTACGAAAAAATCAATAAGGATTTAAAACGAGCAACAAGACGTTCCCAATTTTTGTCTGGAATAATTCTTCCTTCGATTAAATTTATAAATAATCTAGTATATGTTGGAATATGCGTTGGCGGAGGATTTAGGGCTGGAAGTGGATTGATTACTATAGGAGATATTCAAGCACTCTTATCCTATACCCGTCAATTTGCTCAACCTATAGAAAACATTAGTAATATTGCAAACACAATACAGTCTTCCGTTGCTGCAGCGGAAAGAGTTTTCCAAGTCTTTGACCTAGAGGAAATGACCCTAGAAGGGTCTAAACAGATTAGTTGCATGGATTGTAAAGGAAATGTTTCCATCGAACATATAGCTTTTTCTTATTCTCCCGATAAACCATTGATACGTGACCTATCCCTTAGTGTCGCAGCAGGTGAACAAATAGCAATAGTGGGCCCAACTGGGGCTGGAAAAACTACCTTGGTAAACTTGTTGATGAGATTTTACGAAGTGGATTCTGGAAGGATTCTTATCGACGGAGTTGATATGAAGGAGTATTCGAGAAATGATTTGAGAAGCCTGTACGGGATGGTTCTTCAGGATACCTGGCTGTTCAATGGAACTATAGCTGAAAATATTGCCTATGGAAAACCTGGGGCAACAAGGGAAGAAATAATTTCTGCTGCTAAGCAAGCAAATGCACATTCTTTCATAGAATTAAGTGAGCATGGATATGACACAGTCCTAAAAGAAGACGCATCAAATATTAGTGCAGGACAGAAGCAACTCTTAACAATAGCGAGAGCCATTCTTAAGGATCCAAGAATTATTATTCTCGATGAGGCTACAAGCTCGGTAGATACAAGAACTGAAAAGTATGTTCAAAGCGCAATGCTTGCGATGATGGAAGGGAAGACAAGCTTTGTTATTGCTCACAGATTATCAACTATTAAATCCGCAGCGGTGATTTTAGTAATGAATGATGGGGATGTTGTGGAACAAGGCAATCATGAGCAACTAATGGAGAAAAAAGGTTTTTATTATGAGTTGTATAATTCACAATTCGCTGGGGAAAAAGATGACTTGTTTAATGTGTCTTGCGAGAATGTAAAGTTTACTCAATCATAAAGTAGTTATTAAAGATTCGCTTGCGTTTTAGCCTTGATTCAATTGTATCAAATATGGTATTTATGATATAATTTTCGTGTTGGTTTAGAACAATTTTTGGAGGAAGGAATGCCCACTTTTTTTAATCAAGTGTTCGAGGATGCACAGCCTGTTGCCCCTCTAGGTTTAATAGTTTTAGAGGGATCAAGAGAGCTTGGAAAAAAAATTGATGATTATTTAGTAAAATGGTATAACACAGATATTGGGAAAAAGAATGCTAAATTTCATAAAGATACTTTTATTTTAAATAGTGAATGTCCCAGATTTACAACGGGCGACGCTAAGGGATTGATTTCCGAGAGTGTTAGGGGATATGACATTTATGTTCTTGTGGATGTAGGAAACTATAGTATCACATACGAGATGTTTGGAAAACATAACAATATGTCTCCCGATGACCATTATGCAGATTTAAAAAGAATAATTAGCGCTGCAGGAGGAAAAGCTGCCAGAATTACAGTCATTATGCCTATGTTGTACGGAGGAAGGCAGCATCGCAGAAATACAAGAGAGAGT
>JAQVOS010000052.1 GCA_028702495.1 Bacilli bacterium | reverse complement strand
GTCAATAATCGAAAATTGTTGATTTAACCATGAAGCCTTACCATAAATCCGATCTCTCGTCACACCACTAGCATCATCTGTAATGGATAGTCTTTCACCGATAATTCGATTGAATAAACTTGATTTACCGACGTTGGGTCTCCCAACTATGGCAACAACTCCACGTATCATATTATTCCTTATTTCCCTTTTTTTCGATTGGTTCTAAATTGTTCAAAGTCAATGTAATCACCTAAAGTATTGGATACTTTTTCTTGAGATTGCATATAACGTTGAATTTGTTTCTTATCCGCATGTTCGCTATAATTATCATCTCTCATAGTTAGAAGTAAGCGGGTGCGTTCTGGATCATAGACGCGAACGATGAGTTCAACGACTTGACCTTCTTGGAAAGTAGTTCCTGGAGTGATGTTTCCTTTTGGTAGGAAGCCACTAGCACCATTTACTTTCACTTTGACGCCTTCAGCCACTGTTTTCTCAATGGTAGCAGATACGGTATCGCCCGATTTTAAACGAACAGTGTTCCAAGGATTATCTCCTAATTGCTTGCGAGAAAGGATAATCCGTTTCTTGCTAAGATCAAGTTCAATAATCTTGGCATCAAGGGTATCGCCAACTTTTGTAACATCTTCAATGAAGACATCGCGTTCCCAAGAGAATTCACTTCTTGGTAAGAAGCCTTGAACGTTTTCATGCAATTGAAGAACAACGCCTGCTTTATTGATTTCAATGACAGTCGCAGAAAGAGTTGCCCCTACTTGATTCGCATCAATGAATTCTTTCCAATAGTTTGGAAGAAGTGATTTACGAGATAAACCAATATGATCGCCATCAAGTTTAATAACTTGTACTTTCACAGCATCGCCGACATTTAATACTTTTTCAACTTTTATGATGCGGTTGTGTTCGATTTCGGAAATGTGTAGAAGTCCTTCAACACCTTTACCAATTTCAACAAATGCACCATAAGATTCGATATTTTTCACAACGCCATCAAAAGTATCTCCCACTTTAATGGTGCTGATAAAGCCTTGTTTTTCAGAACGATATTGAATCGCATTTGCAACAGTGTTAGAAACGAGAAGACGAATACGATTGTAATCAACACGGATTGGAGCAACTAATAATTCAGTTCCAATTAATGTGTCATATTCTTCTGGTTTAACATTAATTTGACTAGTAGGTAACAAACATGGATATCCTTCATGTTCAAGAATAAGCCCAACTTTAATGCCTTTAACGACCTTCGCGGTGAAAACGCCATGATTTGCAATGACTTCTTCATACTTCTTAATATCTTCACGTTTTTGAACTAAAACAGTTGATAAAAGAACTTTTCCACCATCGGTGAAGACTTTCTTAACAACAACTTGAAGTTTTTCTTCTTCCATGAAAACATCGGCTAAATCTTCATCGTCAGCAACGCCAACCATGTCTTTACGCATTAAATAGCCTTCTTGTCCATTTTCTAAACGAACGAGGACGCGTTCTTGTTTGGCAGGGCGGACCACTTTATCGCCTCTTTTGATTTCTTTTTGAGCTTTTTCAATTTTAACGATGGTGCCTTCTACCAATTGGAGTTCTTTCACAGGGGGAACAGTTTCTTTCCCTTCTTCTACAACTTCTTGAGTAGGAGCTTCTTCTACAACAGCATCAACTGTTGGTTCTACTGCTTCTGGAGCATCTTCAACAACAGCAGCAACCGTTGGTTCTACTGTTACTAGAGCTTCTTCAACAGCAGCATCAACAGCAGGTTCTACTGCTTCTGGGGCTGCTTCTTCCTCAATTGCAGGGGTTTCAACAACAGGTGTTTCTTCCACCTTTGCTTCCTCTGCGGTGCTCGTTTCAACATTCATTTCTTTTTCAGTTTTGATGTTTTCCATTTTGTAACCTCTTTCCATAACTAAACTGATGATCTTTTCGACCACTTCACTGACACTGTCATTTGATGTGTCTATCTCAATTGCATCGGTGGCTTTTGCTAAAGGACTAATTTCACGATGACTATCTTTATAGTCTCGTTCTTGAATCTCTCTTATTGTTTCTTCTAAGGTAAAGCATTCTTTACCTGCAGTACAACGTTCCATCAACCGTCTTCTTGCTCGCTCTTCCACATTCGCGGTTAAAAATATCTTAAGATTGGCGTTTGGTAGAACCACTGTTCCAATGTCACGCCCATCCATAATGATATTCTTGGATTGAACAAGTTTCTGTTGCAAGGTGACCATTTTTTCACGAACGTTTTTAAACTTCGAGACGAGGGAGACGTTGTTGCTCACAATGAGGGAGCGAATGTCTTCCGAGACATCTTGATTGTCTAAAAATAGTTTTCCTTGCTGAAAGTCGATTGTAGTGTTGTCAAGAAACGAATATTCGGATTCATTTTCCATATTGATGTCTAAGCGCAATGCTTTTAAAGTCACTGCCCGATACATTGCTCCCGTATCAATATACTCACAATGAAGGGCTTTGGCAACTTCTTTAGCGATCGTGCTCTTCCCTGCACCAGCAGGTCCGTCAATAGCAATTTGCCAGTACATACACACACCTCTGAAATTCACGTCTCTTATTATATCACATTGAGCTAAATACTTCAACTATTATTTGCATTTTCGATGCCTTCATCCACTGGACTCTCTTGGGGTGATTGTTCCGCTTGAAGACGTAAATGTTTAAGTTCGTGAATCGACAGTTCACGAACTTCTCCCTCTTGGAGATTTTCTAAGACGATATTCGCAAAGCGAATTCGAGTTAGACGTTTCACGGGATGATTGATGGCTTCAAACATCTTTTTTACTTGATGATAACGGCCTTCACGCAAAACAATTCGTACCAAAGCAGAATTATTCTTAAGATCGGTCGAATCAAGATAGGTCCATGAACGTCTTGTTTTCACACCATCAATTAGAACCCCTAAGGCGAGTGTTTTTAGTTCTTCTTTTGTGGGAATTCCCTCAACGCGTGCCAAATATTCTTTTTCAATCTGTGAGCGTGGACCCACTAGTTGATTGGATAATTCACCATCGTTTGTTAAAAGAAGGACACCTTTGGTGTCATAATCAAGTCGTCCTACAGGGTAGAGTCTTACCTTTTGATATTGAGGTGGAAGGAGGGACATGACGGTCTTGCGATCCTTTTCATCCTTCACTGTACTTAAAGTATAGCGAGGTTTATTCATGACTAAAACAACAGTTTCTTCCACGTTTAAGGCATTCCCATCGACGCGCACATCATCCTTTGGACTGACTTTCGTGCCGAGGAGGGTTACCACCACCCCGTTCACCGAAACTCGTCCTTCTAATATGAGTTTTTCACTGGCACGACGACTGGCAACGCCACATCGTGCTAAATATTTTTGTAATCTTTCCATTTAAATATCCTCGAACATTGAACATTATACCACATAAAGTCTGTTTTAGATAATTAAATGCTGAAGAACGCAGTTCTATTAACAATTGAACTGCTTTCTTCAGCATGATTTATAAAATGAAGTAACTTGGTTGATTATCTCCTCAAGCGTTGTTGTTTCAAGATCAATAAAATAGCAAGGCAGTTGATGACGAAAGAAAGTCATTTGGCGTTTGGCATAATGACGCGTTTTTTGTTGTATCATTGAGATGGTTTCTTCATAGGAGGTCCCTCCATGAAGATAGGAAGCAAGTTCCCGATAGCCAATTTCCTTAATATCTTTTATAGGGATACCTTGCGCTTCTAAATCTTGAACCTCATCAATCCAGCCTATTTGAATCATATCTAAGACGCGTTTGTTGATACGCTGATACAAAATGTTACGAGGTCGCTCACAACATAGAATGAGGGTTGGATAGAGCCAAGTCGCTTCTTTCGTAAGGACGCGTCCTCTTTCCTTTGCGATTTCTAGATAACGAAGAACACGACGTCGATTATTAGGATGTGTTTTAGAGGCAGCTTCAGAATCAAGTCTCACGAGTTCTTGATAAAGCTCTTCGTTTGATAGAGTACTATCATCCACTTGAAGGGAGGCACTCGTTGATAAATCATAATCGCTTAGGGCAGAGCGAATATAGAGCCCTGATCCTCCCACGAGGATGGGGCGATTAATGACTTCAAGCAAGCGTCTTGTTTCATCTTGATACGATTTGATGGAAAAACGCTCACCCGGTTTGAGAAAACTCATCATATGATGAGGAATTCCTCCCATCTCATCGATTGTGATTTTAGCAGTCCCGATGTTTAGTTTTTGATAGATTTGGGAGGCATCTGCATTGATAATTTCACCACCAAAATGCTTTGCAAGAGCCAAGGAAATGGCCGTTTTTCCTACTCCTGTCGGTCCTGTGATGACAAGAACGGGTTTAGACGACACGTTTAAACCACCGTTCCATTTCACTCTTACTAAATTTTATAATAACAGGACGGCCATGAGGACAGGTATAAGGTTGTTGCGCCTTCGCTAAGTCATCAAGTAAGTATTCCATTTCCATGATGTTATGATATTCATTGGCTTTGATCGACTTTTTACAAGCGAGTTCTTTTGCTAAATCATCAATGAATTGCCACTTTTCCTTTTTATGATGCTGTAAGACTTCCATGGCAATACCTTCAACGAATTCTTTTTCTCTTCCTTGAGGAATCCAGGTGGGAAGTGACCGAATGGTAAAACTTCCACTTCCAAAATCCTCGAGTGGAATCGAAAGATTCACAAATAAATCTTTATGTTCTTGGATTAACATTGCTTCCGATTGAGAAAAATCAATCTTGAGCGGAACTAAGAGTTCATACGTCAAAATGTCTTCTTTCTGCAATTCTTTCACAATTTTCTCATAATTAATCCGTTCAGCAGCGGCATGTTGATCAATAAGATAGAATTCATCTTCTGCTTGGGCAATGATGTAAGTTCCAAAGAGTTGTCCAATGTAGTGCATCTTCGGCAAGTGGTTTGCATTACGAAATTGAGAAGCACCATCGGTCAGTTGATATTCTTGTTGCGTATAAATTGGTTTTTCTTGTGGAGTTTCGGATACTACTCGCTCTTCTTTGACTTCATGTGGGGTGTCTTCTTGAAAGGCATCATTAAAACTCTCTTCATCTGCATCAAGTTCATGATCTTCTAAAAATTCTTCGAACTCTTGATCCTCTTCCATTGATTCTTGCTCAAGAGCAATTGCTTCCTCAGGAGCAATTGCTTGCTCAGGAGAAGCCCCATCATTTTGTTCCTCAAAAGAATCTATGAGAACCTCTTCTTTTAAAACAAAAGGTGCTTCTTCATGTTGTGGAAGATTGACCGTTGGAATTAAAACAGCATTTTTCAAGCGGTCTCGTAGGGTAGAGGTGATGAGGACTAATAACTCAGATTCATTGGAAAAACGAACTTCAAGTTTTCCTGGATGTACATTGACATCGACCAAGGCTACATCCACCGCAATGTCTAATAAAACGATGGGATATCGTCCTCCGACGAGAAAGCCTTCATAGGCATTCATCACCGCATTCACGATGGCTGCATTTTTCACAATCCGCCCATTGACACAAATCGCAATATGGGATTTGGATGAACGAGTGGCTTGATTTGAGGAAATATATCCTTTGATCTTGAAATAGCCATTGTCATTAAAGACATCGAGCATACTTTTAGCGACTTCAGTACCATAAGAAGCGAGCACGACTTCAAGAACCTCCCCATTTCCATAGGTTTGGAAAATGACTTTATCATTATTGGTTAAGGTGAAAGCAATGTTGCTACGAGCCATGGCTGTTTTAGTGAGATAATCCGTGATATAACTCAGTTCCACATTCGCCGATTGTAAGGTTTGGAGGCGAGCTGGGGTATTATAGAATAAATTGCGAACGGTAATTTCGGTTCCTTTGGGACTCGCGACCATAGCCTCAGACACCAAAGCTCCGCCTTTCACCGTATACATCATTCCGCGAACCCCATCAATACTGGTTTTTAGTTTAAATGTTGAAACAGAAACAATCGAGGGGAGGGCTTCGCCACGAAAACCTAAGGTATGAATCCGGAATAAATCATCGGAGTCTTTAATTTTACTCGTTGCGTGAGGCATAATGGCCATTTTTGCATCGTTATAATCCATCCCTGTCCCATCATCAACGACCATGATTTCTTGAAGTCCGCCTTCTAAAAGGTGAACTTTTATCATGGTCGCTTCCGCATCAATCGAGTTTTCAACAAGTTCCTTCACAACGGAAGCAACGCGTTCAATGACTTCTCCGGCCGCAATGCGATTGGTGGTGAGTTGATCTAATTGAATGATTTTTCCCATGTTATTTTTTCAACTTTCTTTTTAATTGATCAATGGTATTTAAGGCCATGAGCGGAGTCATGGTTGTGGTATCAAGCGTTGATATTTCTCCTAAGATTTCTTTTTCAAGTTCTGTTTTTGAGTCATAGATGAGGGGAGCAACGTATTGATAGGGGGATAGCTTCTTATCATCAATCGTCTTTTCAACTTGAAGTTTATTAAGAAGATCCGTCGCCCGTAAAATGACGGGGAGAGGAACATGAGCAAGTTTTGCAACATGAATGCCATAACTCTTATCTACAGCGCCTTCTAGGACTTTGTGCATAAAGACAAGATCCCCTTTTTCTTCAGCCGCTGATACATGGACATTTTTAAGATGAGGGAGCATCGTCTCGAGAGCCGTTAATTCATGATAATGGGTTGAAAACAATGTTTTACAACCGATATGTTCATGAACATACTCAATAATGGCTTGAGCGAGAGCCATCCCATCATAGGTGGCGGTTCCCCGACCAATTTCATCAAAGAGAATGAGGCTCTTTTTGGTGGCATAGGTGAGGGCAAAATTCACTTCCATCATTTCGACCATAAAGGTGGATTGACCGCTGATGATGTCATCCGCTGCGCCAATCCGGGTAAAGATTTGATCAAAAATGGGTAAATGTGCGGACTTCGCGGGAACAAAGGAACCCATTTGGGCCATGATCGCAATGAGGGCGACTTGACGCATATAGGTTGATTTCCCACTCATGTTGGGTCCAGTAATGAGAAGAATCACTTCTTCATCCATCGTTAAGTCATTCGGAATGTAGGATTCTCTTGTTGAAACTTCCATCACCGGATGACGCCCTAAACGAATGTCAATTGCTTCTCCTTCTTTTAAAACAGGACGAACATATTTTCTCTCATTGGCAACTCTTGTGAAAGATTGCATCATATCGAGTTCAGCAATCACTTTCGCTAAGCGTTGGAGGGAACTGGTATACTCTGATACTTTCTTACGAAGCGCATCAAATAATTCCACTTCTAAAGCAAGTGCCTTTTCTTCTGCTTGTAAAATCATCGTTTCTTTTTCTTTTAATTCTTGCGTAATATAGCGTTCCGCATTCGATAATGTTTGTTTGCGGATGAATCCAAATTCATCACGAATGAGTTCGCTATTGAGCTTAGAAACTTCAATATAATACCCGAAAACCTTATTAAATCCGATTTTGAGTTGTTTAATGCCCGTACGTTCGCGTTCTTTGGCCTCAAGCGATAAAATATAGTCCTTGCTGCTGCGATTAATAGAACGCAATTGATCGAGTTCTGAGTGGTAACCTGCTTTAATGACATTCCCTGCTTTGATTGAAAAAGGAGCCTCTTCATCAATTGCTTCATCAATCAGCTGATGAAGGGTTGTATACATTGATTCATCAGTCGTTAAATCAAAAGAAGATGCAATGCCGATTTTTTGGACTAAAGTGCGCATCGCTGGAAGGTTTTTTAAAGAACGTTTGAGTTGTAATAAATCTTTGGGATTCACATTAGCGTATGATACTCGACCCACAATCCGCTCAAGATCATAGACATCCCCCAAAAGATGAGTGAGTTCTTTGGTTTCAATCGGATGCTTCTTCATTTTATCAATGATGTCATATCGATTTTCAATCTTTTTACCATCAATAAAAGGAAAGAGAATGGTTTTTTTTAGAGTGCGACTACCCATCGCGGTTTCACAACGATCCAAAATATGGAATAAGGTGTTCTTTTTATTTTGAAAACGAAGGGTTTCAAGTAATTCTAGGTTGCGTCTTGAAGATAAATCGATTTTTAAATAACTATTGAAAGGAACCTTGACGACTTTTTGTAAATGAACGAGGGTTCGCATTTGCGTGCGTGTAATATAGTTGAGAAGCCGCGAATATACAGGTTCTTCTTGTTTATCCAAGTCTTCTAAGAGTTTTTTAAAGTATGTGGGAATCGTGGTATTATCTTCAATTGAAATGGTGAGGGGAAAAGTTGTTTGAAGATCTGTGAGTTCTGGAAACCGGGCCTCACTCGATAAGATAATCTCACGAGCATTCAGATTGATGACTTCGGTGAACAAAAGATATTCATCGAGAGGAATTTCAGTGACATATCCTTCTCCCGTGGACATATCAAGGTATGAAACAATGTATTCATCCTTTGTTTTGGCTAGGGACATGATATAATTGTTTTCACTGGCTTTTAGGCTTTCTGGCTCTATGACAGTACCAGGAGTAATGATGCGCGTCACTTCACGCTTCACAATGCCTTTGGCGAGTTTTGGATCCTCTACTTGATCAACAATTCCGACTTTGAATCCCTTGGAAGTGAGTGTTTCAATATAAGAAGCAACACTATGATAAGGAACACCACACATCGGAATTCGCTCATCGGTTCCTCCATCTTTTCCTGTTAATACGATTTCTAATTCTTTCGATCCTACCAGTGCATCTTGGAAGAACATTTCATAAAAATCTCCGACACGATAAAAAAGAAGCATATCAGGATATTCCTCTTTGATTTCTAGGTATTGCCGGATCATGGGCGAATATTGTAATTTATCATTTTCTTGCATAAGGTTCACCTTATCTTCCTATTCATATAAACTCTTCATAAGTCCTAATCTTTAAGAACTGTAATTGGGATTACATATATTCCATCAGCACGCTCGTAAAAAGCATTTGACAAGCCACAAATAACACCCATAATGGTAGGGGTTGGCAACCCTTTTGCAACGAATTTATCTTTAATGTTTAAAAGATTTTTTGCAGCTGCATCAATTTGATTGGCACCTAGTTTTATTTCAAATGCTCCCCACTCACCATTTGGCATTTCAATGATTGCATCAATTTCATCGTTATCATAATCTTGATAATGATATACTTTCCCTTGGTTAGCATCAGCATATATTAGAAGGTCTCGTTCGCACAATGATTCAAAAAGAAATCCGAGTGTTTTCAAGTCAAAAATGAGTTGATCACTTGTTAAATTCAATACAGCACAAGCAAGAGAAGGGTCGACAAATCTTCTTTTTTCTTGTTGTTTAACACGCAATGAAGAACGAACATTGGGAGAGAAAGGTTGCAAATTGTCAATTAAAAAAAGGTTTTTAAAATCTTCCAAATAAGATGAAATGGTATCCTTGTCAATAGAATCCTCATCAAAAAGAGAAATATCTTTACGAATCGTATTATTTGATACTGTTGTTGCTTCATTTCGAGCAAGAGACTTCAATAATAGTTTTAGTTTGTTTTTGTCTTTACTACGATTACCAACGCGCTGCGTATCATTCTCAATGATGGCGTTGATATATTCAAGGGCAATAATCGGTGAATTTAAGGATTGATTGTTCGCAGCAGGCCACCCCCCACGAATAATCATTTTGGCAATATCCTGAATTGTGATATCTTTTGCCATACAAGACTTACATTTTCTGGTAAATAAATCAAGTAAGGATACTTCACCAGATGATTCTGAAGTTTCATATAAAGACATAGGTCGCATTTTAATTCGCCCTATTCTTCCAGCACCACTGTGCAATACTCCCTTATAGTTTGGAGTTGAAGAACCTGTTAATATAAATAAACCTTTTTCATTGATTGAATCCACTTCAAATCGAACAGCATCCCATATGACAGGAACTTCTTGCCATTCATCAATCAATCTAGGATATTCTCCTTTTAAGACAAATGAAGGATCAAGCTCTGCTAATTTTTTGTTTTGAAAATTTCCTTGAGGATCTGCCATAAGGTATTGGCTATTTGCGTTCATTCTTGAACTCCATGTTTTACCACACCATTTTGGTCCTTCAATGCATACAGCACCAAAATTTTCTAAATATAATTTGATTTTTCGGTCCAATACTCTATTTTTATATCCTTCGATTTTCATATTGTCCTCCAGATAATTGATTATAACATGTTATTAAACCATTGTCAACAGTTATTCCGCCATATTTCCGCTTTTCATTCCGCCATATTTCCACTTTTCATTCCGCCATATTTCCACTTTTTATTCCGCCACTTTCAAGATAAAAAAGGCCCATCGAAAGATGAGTCTTTTATTAAATGTTTCTTATGAGGGCAACTCATAAGAAGATACATTTTATTCTTGTTTCTTCATGACATTGTCAAGTGCCCTAATAATAGGGACTCCAACCGCAATGGATAAAAGGATTTCAATCAGTCCATTGATGGTGAAGATGCCAGCAAAGATGGTGAGTAGATTTGCATTTCCTGTGAAAGGATTATCAAGAGCCGTGAAATAAAAACCTGTACTTCCAATAAGATAGAGTAGAGGAACCACCACCACAGTATGAGTGAGGGTAGCGAGTCCTAGAGTCAGTCCTGTGGCAAAGATCTTTTTTTCGATTTTTTTCACAAACCAATCATAATAAACGACGGTGATAAAACCTAAGAAAATTCTAGGAAACACTGAAAGAATGGGGTTTGTAAAAGGGGCATTTGCACCGAGGAGGATCGAAGCTTGAATCAGTGATCCCAAGCCGAATACAGTTCCTAAAATCAT
>JAQVOS010000007.1 GCA_028702495.1 Bacilli bacterium | reverse complement strand
CCCAAACTGGCTGCACAAAGATAGAACAACGAAACCATTTCCCTGCAGGTGCAACTTTAGAGTTCTTTGGTCCTCATCTTCCCAACACACGCATTACCATTAAGGATATATGGGATGAAGAGGGGAATCTCCTGGATGCTGCAAGACATCCTAAACAAATTGTTTATGTATTGATTCCGTTTGCCGTTACTCCATTTGATATGATTCGATTGGTTTCACAATAGAAAAAATATTGTCTTGCTTTTTGTGGTAAGTTTTGGTATAATTATATGTAAATCAATCAATGTGGAGGCTAGATATGAATAGTAAACATCAATTAACAAAATCTGGTTTAGATGAATATGTTAAAGAACTTGAACGTCTTAAAAGTGTAGATCGCATCAAAAACATTGAAGCACTAAAAGACGCTCGTGCTCAAGGTGATTTATCAGAAAATGCGGATTATGATGCAGCGCGCGATGAACAAGCTCGCATTGAAGCTCGCATAAAAGAACTTGAAAGCATCATCAAAAATGTTATCATCATCAACGGTACTTCCACAAGCAATCTTGGAAAAACCATCGAAGTTTATTTCATCGAAGACAAATTTTCTAAGGAATTTACTTTGGTTGGAAGTTTGGAAGCAGATCCAGCAAATGGGAGAATCTCGAATGAATCACCCCTTGGATTAGGACTTCTCAAAGCAAAAGTCGAAGAAGTGGTTCGTATTAAAACGGAAAACCGCGAGTTTGACATTCAAGTCAAGAGTATAAAGTAATCGAAACACCCATAATGGGTGTTTTTTTTATCGTTTTCATCCACTAAACAGGTTGAAATTCATTTCATTTTATGGTAGAATAAGGTTGGAATTTTTTTCTGGAGGGCAACATGAAATACGTACCTAGTTTAGACAAAAACTTTAAACCTGCTGCTTTAGAAGTTAAAGCATTTTTCGATGGGGTGGAATCTAGTACACTTAAGAATGAGATTACTCTATGTTTGGAAAGAACAAGAGGTTATAATTACATTCGAAAAATGAATGTGTATCAAGACATAACTGGACATGATGATGAAAATTTCAGAATTGTTGAACGTATTGTGAAATCATTATTATGGGTTGTCGGAGGATATAAAATTTACATTTATGGTTCACCTATAATTGCAAAACGCTTAAAAGAAGTGTACTCTGCAACAGGAACTCGTTCATTTGATTATCATTTTATGTCAAGAGTTTATGAACATCCTGTAGAAGTTATTGAATGTCACAATCTTAGTCAATTGGTAGAGAATAAAGAAGCCATTAAAATGGAAAACAATTTGAATGGATGTCGCATTGGATTTGATGCTGGGGGATCTGATCGTAAAGTATCCGCTGTAATCGATGGTAAAGTTGTTTTTAGTGATGAAGTGGTTTGGTTCCCTAAAATCAATACCAATCCTCAATATCATTATGAAGGCATCCTCGATTCAATGAAAACGGCAGCCAGTTATATGCCACGTGTTGATTCTATTGGTGTTTCAACCGCTGGTATTTGTGTTGACAATAAAATCATGGTCGCTTCACTCTTTATTAAAGTCCCAGAAGAATTGTATGATCAAAAAGTAAAAAACATCTATAAAAATGTTGCAAAAGAATTTGGAGATATTCCTCTTGTGGTTGCTAATGATGGTGATGTCACAGCTCTTGCCGGTGCAATGGAACTAAAATCTGATAAAATTTTAGGTATTGCCATGGGAACTAGTGAAGCGGGCGGATATATTGGTGATGAATTCACATTGCTCGGTTGGTTAAATGAACTTGCATTTGTACCTGTAGACTTCAATCCTAATGCTATGGTGGATGAGTGGAGTGGAGATGTTGGTTGTGGTGTGAAGTATTTCTCCCAAGACAGCGTCATTAAACTTGCTGAATATGGGGGTCTTCATTTTGATGAAAATGATTCTCCAGCTCGTAAATTGAAAATTGTACAAGATTTATATGAACACAATGACCCCTTAGCTCACGAAATATTTGAAAACATCGGAATTTATCTAGGTTATACCATTGCTTATTATGCAATGTTCTATGATATACGACACATCCTTCTTTTAGGACGTGTTGTCAGTGGAATGGGTGGAAATACCATTCTTGCTAAGGCACGCGAAGTGTTGTATGGTGAATTTGGTGATTTAGCAAATATTGTTATGCATTTACCAGATGAAAAGAATCGTCGTGTAGGACAATCCATTGCTGCTGCAAGCTTACCAACAGTTCAGTAAAAGAGCACGAGATTTCAACCTACAAAAAGCCTTGTCATCAAGGTTTTTTGTTTACTAGGAGGCCTTATGGCAACAAATTTATTACAATTAAAAACATATCTACCTCAAGGGGTTTACTCGACGGTCTATGATGTCGATTATCAAGCCCTATATGACGCTGGGAAGCGCCTTATTATCATGGATATTGATAATACCCTCATTCCATATGATGAAACTCATCCCAATAGCAACATAGTGACTCTATTTGATCGCTTGAAAGCCATGGGTTTTGCTATCGCATTGGTGTCAAATAATCATCTTCCTCGGGTAAGAGAGTTTTCTGATGCTCTTGGATGTTCCTATGTTGCATCTGCAAGAAAACCTTTTTCAAAAGGGTATCGAAAAATAGCCAAGTTATTTCCCACCCTTTCACGAGAATCCATGCATGCCATTGGGGATCAACTCATGACCGATGTTGCAGGAGCCAACCGAATGGGGATTTCGTGTACATTGGTTAGAGTTCTCAAATGGCGAAGTGAAAAATGGTATACTAAACTAAATCGCAAAATCGAACAAATCGTTCTAAAACGGATGGATAAACATTATCCCGACATTGCAAAGAAAATAAGAGCAATTCAGGAGTCCTAAGATGAAAGAAATTTGTATTGGTTGTGGAGCAACCATCCAAACCACTCATCCCAAAGAACCTGGCTATATTCATCCCAAAGTGTATGAAGCACGAAAAGATGATTTCTATTGTGAACGATGCTACGTTCTTCAACATTACAATAAAAACATTCCTTTCCCCTCAGATCCTTTAGCCTTTCAAGAAAGCATGAAAGAAGTAAAGCAGGGACGAGGATTGGTTGTTTTAATGACGAGCCTTTTTGACTTAGAAGGAACCCTCATTCCCAATATCCATCAATGGGTTGGAAAAAAAGATGTTTTGGTCGTCGTCAATAAATTTGACTTGATGATGAAATCTGTTAACAAGAACAAAGTCCACCAATCGATTCGAAAACTTATTAAAGCCTCGGGCATCAATGCAATAGATGTGTTAGTCATATCCTCTTTCTATGAAAACGATGTAAAAACATTTATTGATGTTATGAATACGATGCGAAAAGGAAAAAATGTTTATTTCATTGGGATGACCAATGTTGGAAAATCAACCTTAGTCAACCAAATTATTCATCATTATACCCAAGAAGAAGCACTCATCACGGTTTCTAATACCATCAATACCACCTTGGGAAATATTCATATTCCCCTAGATGATGAGAGTAACTTAGTTGATACTCCAGGGTGCATGAATGATGAAAGCATCATTCAATACCTATCAAAAGAACATTTAGAAGTAATTACACCTAATCGATTTATTCGTCCTAAAACGTATCAACTTAATTCTCTACAAACTTTATTTGTTCAAGGCATTATACGGATTGATTTTCTTGAAGGAACAAAATTTTCAGCGATTACTTACTTCAAAAATGATTTACTCATACATCGAACCAAATTGGAAAATGCTACTGAATTCTATCTTGAGCATCAAGATGACCTCTTAAAGATTCCTGATGCAGAGGAACGATTGCAATTAGGATCCCTTATTCACCTAGATCGCATCATTCATGAAAATGAAAAAATTGATGTTGTAATTCCAGGACTTGGCTTTCTTACCATTGCTGGAGCTGGTCAAATTCGGGTTCATACTTTCCGAAAAATTAAAGTCAAATTTCGTGAGGCTTTATTATGAGTTTCGACCTTCCCATTTTAGAGCAACTCATTCATCTTAAGCTCAGTCGCATGGGACCAAGGGGAGAAAGGCGTTTTCATCATTGCCATTCGGTAGCGAAAAAAATGCTAGAACTCGCCCATCATCATGAGTTGAAGCTAGACGATGATGTCATTATGCTAACAGGACTAATTCATGATTATGCCAAATATACCACGATGGAAGAATTTCGTCGCCTTGCGCTAAAATATCCCGAAATCAACGAGCATCTTGAGGCTCCCATGAAGACACTCCATGCTTTGTGTGGACCTTATGTGATTATGGAGGAACTTGGAATCACCGATGAAGCGATTCTTAGAGCCGTTGCTTATCATACCACAGGACACCCCGTGATGGATGATCTTGGAGAACTTGTCTTCTTGAGTGATTTTACGGAAGAAAATCGTGTGGGTGAGATTCACGCCCATATCCGAACCCTATCAGAGCAATCAATCAAAAAAGCCGTTGCTTGGATTTTGCATGATACCTTAGAATATATCAATCAATTAAAGCAACCCCTTCATCCCTTAACCGTTGAAGCCTACGTTGCCTATCAACAATATTTATAGGAGGAACCGATTGAAAATCGAAAATATTTTAAAAACTCTTGACCATAATTTATTTTATGATGTCGCAATTTATGATGTTCGTGAAAAGACACCCCTTTATGACTCTGTCATTATTGCAACTTCCCCCTCTTTTCCTCAAATGGAAGCTGCCATCCACTATCTCGAAAAAGAATACACCCTTCGTGGTGTAGAAAGTGGAAGAGATTGGACCTTGATTGACTTGGGAGATGTCATCATTCACTTATTTGCTCCACAAGAACGTGATAAATATGCTCTAGATCAAATACTCTCAACCTACATCATTCGGAAACAGAATTAATCTGTTTCCTTTTTTTGTGAGAGTTGGTGCAAAAATGATGCGTTTATGGTATAATTGACCTATCACAGTGAATCAAAACAGAAGGGAAGGATGACCAATGAAAGTTGTCATGGGTGTCGATATTGGTGGGACCGATATCAAATTTGGAAAATTTTCTAATCAAAAATTAATTCTAAAAGAAAAAATTAAAACAAATAAATCAGATGATGGAACACACATCATGGATGAAGTCTACCAAAAAGTGGATGAAATGGTTGGCATCGATGAACTTGTTGCCATTGGAATTGGAATTCCTGGACCTGTTGTTGATGGGACTGCTTTAGGAGCTCATAATTTACGATGGACCAAAGCACGTAACATCCGCCAAGAGGTTTATGACCATTATCAAGGGCGAGTAGTCTGTACCGTCTTGAATGATGCCAATGCAGCGACATTAGGTGAGATGGAATTTGGCGGTGGTAAAGGCTATCGCGACTTTGTTTTCATTACCATTGGAACAGGAATTGGCGGTGGCATCATCATCAACCATCATTTAATTGAAGGATCAACCGGATCTTGTGGTGAAGTTGGACATTTACGGGTTGAAACTGGCAATATTCGTCGTTGTAACTGTGGACTTTATGATTGTGTTGAACAATACGCAAGCGCCACAGGGATTGTGAAAACAGCGATTGAACTACGTCGTGGCCGCGAAACAGACCTTCACAAACTTGATATCATCACAGCTAAAGATGTTTTTGATCTTGCAAAAGCAGGTGATGATGTCGCTATGGAAGTCGTTTATGAAATGGTGGATAAACTTTCAACCGCTTTAAGCCAAATTGCAACCGTGATTAATCCCGAAGCCTTTGTTATTGGTGGGGGAGTTAGCAGTGCTGGAGAATTTTTAATTCATTATTTACGCAAACGATTCAAAGAACTTGCTTTCTATTCCGTGCGCGATGTGAAATTTGAACTTGCCAAGCTAGGCAATGATGCCGGCATTTATGGGAATGAATATTATGCAAGCCTTGAACTCGAAAATAAACATTAAACGTATCGTTGGATTTCAACCATTTGATGCCAATTGCTATCTCATCAGTGATGGAAAAGACGCCATCGTCATTGATCCCTGTATTCCTTACAAAGAAGCAAAAGAGGCTTTAAAGGGAAAAACCATTCGTGCCGTTTTTGTGACCCATGGACACATTGATCACTTTTATTTCTTACAAGAATATATTAAAGGGGAAATTGAAGCAGTTTACTATCACCCCAAAGCTTATGATAAAATGTCAAACTTACGAAAAAGTTATGCGGTTCTAACACCCCAAAAAATTGCTTTTACGGATACGAGTAAAAGTGTTGTCTTAGTTGATCATCAGCTCGTCACCATGGGTGCATTTCAGATTTTACCGATATTTACCCCGGGACATAGCAATTGTTCCGTGTCCTATCTTTTAGGGGAACACTTGTTTACCGGGGATACTCTCTTTTATCAAAGCGTTGGTCGCACTGATCTATACACCAGTTCGAGTACGGATCTTTCGAAAAGCTTAAAAATGCTCATCACAGAATGTCCGGATGTCATTCTTTATCCAGGGCATGAAGATATTACCACGATGAAAGAAGAAATTGAATCCAATCCTTATCTAAAGGAGATTACATGAATCTAAAAAAAGAAATTTGGTTAGAAGAAGATTTTAAAGATTTTCGTCTTTATCTAGATTCCTTGGCTGAGGCATCTTATCAAGCATTCATCCTCAAGCTAATTCCTAATTTATCCACTTGTCGTGGTATTAGAAGCCCCATTATGCAAAAGAATATTAAAGACATTCAAAAAGGGAATTGGGAATCGTTCTTGAACATCACTCCTGAATCGTATGAAGAAAGATTGGTTGTTGCCTCTTTATTGGGTAAAATCCCCTCTTTTGAACAATTACTACTAAAGCTTGAAGCCTTTTTGCCTTATGTTGATAACTGGGCAGTATGCGACACCCTTGCCGGGTCCCTTCGTCAATTTGGGGAAAACGAGGAGCATGGATTTGAGTATGCTACCTCGCTCGTTCATCGTAAAGAAGCCTATTCCAAGCGCTTGGGAACTGTGTTGCTACTCATCTATTATGCGAAAGAACCCTACATGGATGCCATCATTGCCCTAGTGCCTGCAATTCAACATGAAGACTATTATGTGAAGATGGGGGTTGCTTGGCTCGTGTCTAAACTCTATATCAGCGATTCTATTAAAACAAAAGTTTTATTTGAAGGAAAACTAGATGCATTCACTCACTCTAAATCAATTAGCAAAATATGCGACTCTTTTCAAATCAGTATGAGCGATAAAGAAATCGCTAAATCTTATCGAAAAAAACGATGAAAACGTTGCAATAATCACGAAAATTAGCACAAACAACTTGACAGTGCTAATTTTTTTGTGTATAATATTAGCAGTATAAAACCATCAGTGATAAGGAGGATACTATGCTTTCACCAAGACAAAAAAAGGTCTTGAAATGGATCGTTGAAGAATACGTGCGCACTGCAGAACCAGTGGGTTCTAAATCCCTTGCCTCTTTACCTGATTTTGGATACTCTTCCGCCACTATTCGTAACGACATGGCTTATCTTGAAGAATTGGGTCTTATTATTAAAACGCACTCTTCGAGCGGACGTGTTCCCTCGGAATTGGGATATAGATTATATGTTCAAGACATCATTGAACATCAAGAGGATAGTCCCTCTTTTCCAATGATTGATGAAATTTTTGAACAAGAACTCATCAGCAGGGAACAAGCCATTAAAGAATCGATGGCCCTTGTGACGGAGATTACCAATTATGCTTCTTTGGTGCTAGGAAGCGCTGCCTATCGCTCAAAGATTAAAAAATTGCAATTTGTTAAAATAAATGATGGGCTTGGAGTTTTACTCATGGTCACAGACCAAGGTTATGTTGAGAGTAAGAAGATCATCATCCCTGATGAAATTCATGCCGAAGACCTTGATAAAGTCATCGCCATTCTCAATGAAATATTACATGATTGCCCCATTTCACAAATTGATACCATCTTACGTGAAAAGCTGAATGAACGTAATATGGATGAGCGCATTGAATATTATGATGAACTTGTTGGTATCTTAGTGAGTGCCTTTACAAAAATGGCCCAAGATAAGTATTTTCTCTCAGGTCAAACCAACATTTTAAAACAACCTGAGTTTCAAAGCGTCGATAAAGTTCGAGAACTCCTCGACGTCATCGAAAAACAAGAGATACTCCAGGTGGTTGACCTCAATCATACCGGCATTACCGTTAAAATCGGTCAAGAAAACGAAATCAAAGCCATGGAGGATTGTACTGTCATCTCTATTTCCTATGAAAACGAAATGGGAGAACGGGGTGCTATCGCTGTTATTGGTCCGAAACGTATGGAATATCAAAAAGTGATTCCACTATTAGAGTACATCTCGAAAAACTTGCGAAAATTATCATAGGAGGTACATGTGAAAGAGCAAAACAATCGCTATCGCGAAGAAGAAAAGCAACAAGAAAATCAATCTGATGCGACGGAACCTGTCAAAGAAAAACCATCTGAGGTAACGAGTGAGGCCAAAGACGTGGAACTTGAGAAGCAAAAAAATCTATACATTCGTTTGTATGCTGATTTTGAAAACTTTAAGAAACGTTCCATTGAAGAGAGAAGTCAATATTTAAAATATTCTTCTCAATCTATTCTAGAAAAACTCGTTAACGTCACTGACCTTTTTGATAAAGCGGTCTCCATTCAAACAGAAGATGAGAAGTTAAAAAACTTTCTCATTGGATTCCAAATGATTAATCAGTCCTTCAAACAGATTTTAACCGAAGAAGGAGTGAAGAAAATTGAAGCTGTAGGTAAAATATTCGATCCGAATGTTCATCATGCAGTCGAAGTCGAATATCAACCAAATAAAAAAGAAAATATCATCCTTGCAGAAATGCAAAGTGGTTATGTATACAAAGATCGACTTTTAAGACCTAGTCTCGTAGTCGTCAATAAAAAACAAGAAAGGAAAGATGAAAATGAGTAAAATTATCGGAATTGATTTAGGTACTACCAATTCATGTGTCGCTGTCATGGAAGGTGGCGAAGCCAAAGTTATAGCAAATGCTGAAGGAAATCGGACTACACCCTCTGTGATTGCCTTCAAAGATGGAGAAATACAAGTTGGAGATATTGCAAAAAGACAAGCCATCACCAATTTAAATACGGTCTCATCTATTAAGAGAAAAATGGGAACGAGTGAAGTCATCACCATTAATGGAAAAAAATATACTCCTCAAGAACTATCAGCCATGATTCTTCAAAATTTAAAAGCAACTGCTGAAAGTTATTTAGGAACCAAAGTAACAGAAGCTGTCATCACAGTTCCTGCTTATTTCAATGATGCTCAACGACAAGCCACAAAAGATGCAGGTCGTATTGCTGGCTTAGATGTTAAACGGATTATCAATGAACCAACTGCTGCCGCTCTTGCCTATGGTATTGATAAAACAGACAAAGAACACACTGTCCTTGTTTTTGACTTAGGTGGAGGAACATTTGATGTATCGATTCTTCAACTCGCAGATGGAACTTTTGAAGTTATTTCAACCGCTGGTGATAACCGCCTTGGTGGAGATGACTTCGACCAAGTTTTAGTTGACTGGTTGGTTGTTGAATTTAAGAAACAAGAAGCTATTGATCTCAGTAAAGATCGCATGGCGCTTCAACGTCTAAAAGATGCCGCTGAAAAAGCAAAGAAAGACTTATCTGGTATCAGTAAGGTCGAGATTAGTTTACCTTTCATTTCAATGGGAGTGAACGGTCCTCTTCACTTGAATATGGCTTTAACAAGAGCTAAATTTGATGAATTAACTCGTCATTTGGTTGAAAGAACCATTGCTCCTGTTCGTCGTGCATTAAGTGATGCTAAAATGACTCCTCGTGATATTGATCAAGTGTTACTAGTCGGTGGATCAACGCGGATTCCTGCGGTTCAAGAACTTGTGAAAATAGAATTAGGGAAAGAACCCAATAAAGGTGTAAACCCTGATGAAGTTGTTGCCATGGGAGCTGCCATTCAAGGTGGCGTCTTAAAAGGCGACGTAAAAGATGTTTTACTCCTTGATGTCACTCCTCTATCACTCGGTATTGAAACCCTTGGCGGTGTCTTCACAAAACTAATCGAACGAAACACCACCATTCCTACCTCAAAATCGCAAGTTTTCTCAACTGCTGCCGACAATCAACCTGCTGTTGACATTCATGTATTACAAGGTGAACGTCCTATGGCCGTTGATAATAAAACACTTGGACGATTCCAATTGGGTGATATTCCTCTAGCACCTCGCGGTGTTCCTCAAATTGAAGTATCCTTTGACATTGATGCCAATGGCATCGTTAATGTGAGTGCGAAAGATTTAGGAACAGGTAAAACACAAAAGATTACCATTCAAAATGGATCTGGTTTAAGTGAAGCAGAAATCAAGAAAATGGTACGCGAAGCTGAAGAAAACGCTGATGCTGATAAACAACGTAAAGAAGCTGCTGATTTACACAATGAGTCTGAACAAATCATTTTTGCTGCTAAAAAAGCGATGGATGATTTAGGAGCCGAAGTCACTGACAAAGAAAAGGAAGATATCAATGAAAAGATTACTGATCTTGAAAATGTCATGAAAAAGGACGACTTAGAAGAAATTAAACGGGCAAAAGAAGCCTTAATGAAAGCTAGCCAAAATATTGCAATGCGTGCTTATGAAAAAGCATCAAAAGCAAAAGAAGGCGAAAAAGCTGGAAAAGCCGAAGACGACGTTGTAGATGCTCAATTTGAAGACGAGAAATAAACAATAGACGGGGGATAATATGGCCAAACGTGATTACTATGAGGTATTAGGCGTTGAGAAAAACGCATCCGATGACGATATCAAGCGTGCCTATCGGTCACTTGCAAAAAAATATCATCCAGATGTGAGTAAAGAACCTAATGCTGCAGAAAAATTTAAAGAAGTTCAAGAAGCTTACGAAGTACTCAGTGACCCACAAAAACGTGAACAATATAATCAATTTGGCCATGAAGGTCCTAACCTCGGTGGTAATGGATTCGGTGGATTTGACTTTGGTGGAGGATTCGGTGGATTTGAAGACATTTTCTCATCCTTCTTTGGAGGAGGAAGAAAAGCTTCCCAATCAGGTCCTGTTCGTGGTAAAAGTTTAAAAACTTCGATGACACTCTCTTTTGAAGAAGCCGCTTTTGGATGCGAAAAAGAAATTAACGTCACAAAATATGATACATGTTCTGATTGTAGTGGGACGGGAGCCCAATCGAAAAGCGATGTTGAAGTTTGTAAGAGATGTCATGGCACTGGTCGTGTCATTGTTGAACAAAACTCCTTTATGGGACGCATTCGCACCGAAACGGTTTGTCCAGAATGTGATGGTAAAGGGAAAACCATCCGCAACAAATGTAATACGTGTCATGGGGAAGGACGGGTACGAAATACCTCTAAAATTCGGGTTAGAATCCCTTCTGGTGTAGAGGATGGGCAAACACTCACCCTTCCAGGAAAAGGCGAAGCTGGCTTAAATGGTGGCTTATACGGTGATTTATACATCAACATTTCCGTAAAACCCCATGAACTATTCATTCGTGATGGACTGGATATTTACCTTGAAATGCCCGTCACGTTCTCACAAGCTGCTCTTGGAGCTTCACTCGATATTCCAACTTTAACGGGAACAAATAGTTTAAAAATCCCCGCTGGAACCCAGACCTCAACGAAGTTTAAGATAAGTGGCAAGGGAATTACCAATGGTCGTACCAATCAAACAGGAAACTTGTATGTTGTGGTGAATGTGGTAACACCAACTCGCTTATCAAGTGAACAAAAAGACTTGTTTAACCGTTTGGCGAATACCAAAGAAAACACAAGTGATACTACTTTTGAAAAAATTAAAAACTTTTTTAAACGAAATTTTTCATAAATTGATAAAAGTTACTGATTTTCCAGTAACTTTTTTCAATGGTAAATGCGATGAAATTGATGCTTTTATGTGGTATAATAAAAGAAGGTGAGAATAATATGCAACGTTACTTTATTTTATCGAGTCAAATACACAGTCCTTTTATTACCATTCAAGGGGATGACGTTCATCACATTAAAAATGTGATGAGAATGCACATTGGTGATGAAGTTTTATGCACAGATGAAACGCAACATACCTATCGAGTTCAAATTGAAGGCATCGCTGGGGTCGTTTCTACACGCATCCTTGAAGAAATCAAAGAGCAGACTGAACTTGCGATTGCCATAACCATTGCTCATGGTGTCGTTAGTCGCGATAAAACCGAAGAAGTCATTCGCAGGTTAGCAGAACTAGGAGTAAGTGAGTATTGTCCTGTTGCCATGAAACGCTCAAAATTTCAACTAGATGTTGCAAAATTAGATCGTTTTCATAAGATAATAAAAGAAGCCTGTGAGCAATCGCAGCGTAATACTTTGATGAAGTTTCAAAATCCCCTTGCCTTTCAAGAGTTAGAAGAGGTTGCTTCCTGTTATACTTATAAGTATGTTGCCCATGTAGATGGATCGATGCCACTTAAAGCAATCCTTCCCCCATTGGGAACTGATAAAATCCTGTTTGTGGTGGGTCCTGAGGGTGGATTTGATTCGAAGGAACTAGAACAATTGCAATCATGGGGCTATAGAATCGCTCATTGTGGCGCTCGTGTCTTGCGAACTGAAACAGCGCCCCTCTATCTTGCAAGCATTTGTGGATATGTCTATGGTGATTCTCATGAGAATTAGTTATTGTTCTTTGGGGTGCAAAGTCAATTTATATGAAAGTGAAGCAGTGATTCAAGAATTTATCAAAACTGGTTTTACTTTGGTTGATTTTCATGAAAAAGCAGATGTGGTGATTATCAATACCTGTAGTATCACTGAAACGAGTGATTCAAAAAGTCGGAAAATGATAAGAAGTGCCATTCGTACCAGTCCGAACGCTGTTATCGTGGTCATGGGGTGTTACGCCCAATTAAAACCGGATGCGGTTTGTGAGATTCCTGGAGTGGACTTACTGATTGGGACTCAATATCGAAGTCAAATATTCCCTATGGTCATGGACATCCTTCGGAATCGCCATCAAATATCAAAAGTGGATGACATTTCACGTGTAAAGACATATGAAGAATTAAAAGTCTCCCGTTTTACGGATAAAACAAGGGGGTTTGTAAAAATAGAGGATGGTTGTGACAATTTCTGTAGTTATTGTACCATTCCTTATGCCCGGGGTCGCGTGCGAAGCCGTGCATCGCAAGATGTCATTGAAGAAATTCGCTTATTATCCGATGAAGGGGTTAAAGAGATTGTTTTAAGTGGAATTAATACAGGTTGCTATGGACAGGATCTTGACCACTATACACTCATTGATTTGTTACGCGATTTAATTAAAAACATTCCCAATCTGGGGAAACTTCGGATATCTTCCATTGAATTAACTGAGATCACTTCTGAGCTATTGCAATTAATCAAAGATAATCCTTCTCACTTTTGTATGCATTTTCACATTCCCCTTCAAGGTGGACACAATGAAACCTTAAAGCGGATGAATCGCAAATATACCCTCGAAACGTACATTTCATGCATCTCAAATATCCGTAGTCTTTTTCCCAATGTCAATATTACCACCGATGTCATGGTTGGGTTTAGTGGTGAAACCGATGCGAATTTTCAAGAAACCCTTGCAAACATTTGCCAAATTGGATTTGGAGAAATGCACGTTTTTCCCTATTCGCGTCGCCCTCTAACGAAAGCTTATCATTTTCCTGATATTGTATCAGAATCCATCAAAAAAGAGCGGATGAGTGCCATGCTTGCTTTAAATGAAACCATGGCACATAAGTATCGTTTATTATTTAAAGATCAAATCCTACCTGTACTTGTTGAAAAATGTGAAAATGGAACCATTTATGGGCATACATCCAATTATCTTGAAGTCCAAATCGATGGGATTTGTGAAGTCAATACGTTTGTATTTGTGAAACTAGCTAATCCTGGTTACCCCATCAGCAAAGGAGTTTTATATGAACTTTAAATCATATCCATTCAAAGAATTTATTCAATTAACCTTAGGAGATTTGGGCTTTGAGGTTACGACAGCTATTCAAGAACAAGTCATTCCCAAAGTCCTAATGGGTCAAAATGTCATTGGAAAAAGTGCTACTGGGTCTGGAAAAACCCTTGCTTTTCTCCTTCCAATCTTACAAAGACTCAATTTAAATGAGAAAACAGTTCAAGCCGTCATTGTTTCACCCACACGGGAACTAGCTCTTCAAATCTATACTGAATGCATGCGATTTGTAAAACACGAGCCTAACCTTGATGTACGGCTACTAGTGGGTGGTACCGATCGTGACCAAGAACTTAACCGTCTACAAACTTCACAACCCCATATAGTTGTTGGAACTTTGGGGAAACTAAAAGATTTGGGAATTGATAGTAATGCTTTAAAGCTCTATACCGCCAAAGTGGTCGTGATTGATGAAGCAGATATGGTGTTCGATATGAGTGAAATGGAAGAAATCGATGGTGTCTTTTCTATTTTTACCGCCAACGCCCAAATGCTAACCTTTAGTGCGACAATGACATTGCACATAACCCAATTCATCAAAAAGTATTTATCAAAAGCAGAACTTATAGATTTATCATCCAAGGAATTATCCAAAAGTACCATATCGCACCTTTTTCTTCCTACTAAGAACAAAAACAAGTTTGAAGTGTTACATCAACTATTACAAACATTTGTTCCGTATATGGTGATTATTTTTGCCAATACCAAAGAGACCGTCGATGCTGTTACTGATTTTCTTACCGATAAGAATTATAAACTCTTAAAGTTAACCGGCGATTTACAATCACGGGAACGCAAGCAAGTCTTAAAAAGAATTAAAGATGGCCAAATTCAATATGTTGTCGCCAGTGACATTGCTTCACGGGGATTAGATATTGAAGGAATCAGTCATATTATTAATTTCGATTTACCGTCAGATGTCGAGTTTTATGTCCATCGTACTGGAAGAACTGCTCGTCATACCTTTACCGGTCAAGCAATTTCGCTGTATGAATATGAAGATAATCAGTATCTTGATCGTTTAGAAGCCAAAGGCCTAACGTGCACCTATGTTGCCTTAAAAGATCAATCATTAGTGACGGTGCGTGGCCGCAATTTTTGGAAGAAAACACCTCGCTTTGTAAAAAAGGCAGAAGAAGACATGCATAAAAAAATCCCAGTTGCGAAAAAAGTAAAACCGGGACATAAGAAAAAGCGTCTTGAAACCATCAATCGCGAACTTAATAAAATGAAACGAGCCCGAATAGATGACCTTTATCATAAAAGGAGTCACAAAGAATGAAGTTAGGCGCTCATGTTAGTAATCAAGGGGAGAAGATGCTGCTTGGTGCGGTCGAAGAGGCCATTTCATATGGAGCAAATGCCTTCATGATCTATTTGGGAGCTCCACAAAATACCTTTCGCAAAGAGTTATCTCAATTTCGGATTGATGAAGCTCACGAATTGATGGCTCTAAATGGAATGCTTCCTAGTGATTGTATTGTTCATGCACCTTATATTGTCAATTTAGCGCAACCAAATGAAGAAAAACGCCAATTTGCTGTGGATTTCATTGTATCTGAAGTCAAAAAAACAGCGGCGATTGGTGCCACAATAATCGTGATTCATCCTGGAGCTGCTCTAGATCAGGGCTTAGACCAAGGAATAGAAACCATTATTCAGAGTCTTCGTGACATTTTGACTCGAACACAAGAAACTGACGTCATCCTTGCTCTTGAAACAATGGCCGGGAAAGGAAGCGAAGTGTGCTTTGACTTTCATCATTTACAAACCATTATCAAGGCTCTTGATTCTCCTAGAATCGGCGTTTGTCTAGATACTTGTCATATTTCTGATGCGGGTTATCCGCTTCGGAACGATCGGGAACAAGTGTTAAACGAGTTTGATGCCATTGTTGGATTTTCTAAACTAGCAGTGATTCACGTGAATGATAGTAAAAATCCCTGTGGAGCGAAAAAAGATCGTCATGAAAATCTTGGGTTTGGTTGCATTGGTTTTGAGTCACTCGTCGAAATCGTTTGGGATGAACGTTTTTGCAATATACCCAAAATCCTAGAAACTCCTTATGTGAAAGAGGGAGAAATGGAGTATCCTCCTTACCGTTTTGAAATAGCAATGTTAAGAAGTAGAAGTTTTAATCCCGAACTATTAGAACTCATTAAAAAGCAATAGCAAACTTAAATGGGTATAAGATGACTTATAACCATTTAAGATATAAAAAAAGACAGCTTCCTTGCTGTCTTTCTTTATATAGTGTTATTTCTTTGTTTTCTCTTTATGAAGAGTTTGTTTACGGCACTTTGGACAAAACTTCATTTGTTCAATGCGGTCTGGAGTATTTTTCTTGTTCTTTTCAGTCAAATAGTTTTCCTCTCCACAAACGCTGCATTTCATTAAGAATGTAATACGCATCGTCAATTCCTCCTAACACAATCTAAATTCCTTATTTATTATACTATAGAAGGAAGGGTAATGCAAGTAAAATTTATCTTTTGTTTTTCTAAAAGGGGAAGGATGTAGAAGATGAGGTCTTTTAGCATTGTTAGACCAAAACGATGATTTCATCGATTATTTTTCGATTGAAAGCATTTTAATCTTGATAAAGAGGTGAAAATGTGATAGAATAAAAAGGAAATAATTGCTGAATAATCATATGGAGGAAAAGAAGATGGAAGCAGAAAATATCATCATCGAAGAGAGGGTAAAACCGGTTAAACTCTCAAGGGATGAAAAGAAAAAACTACGCGTTATTAAGAAATTAATCAATAAAGAAATCAATGGACCTATTGCCGCAAAAAAATTAGGAGTTACAACTCGTCAAATTCGAAATTTGAAACGCGCTGTTCTAAATTTTGGTGATGGAGGCATCATTCATAAGAATCGTTTTAATAAACCCATCAATACCTATGAAGATGATATTCGTGTTGAACTTGCTCATATCTATCGTACGGAGTACAAAGGAATGAATTTCACTGCTTTTGCTCGCATTATGCAAGAAGAACGTGGATATATTCAATCTCGTAGTACCATTTATAACATTCTTCGTCAAAAAAGGATTCGTTCCCCACAACGGAAAAAGAATAAACGCAAAAAGGTTGATGCTTAATGCGAAAGAATACAAAAGAAATCAAAATTGGATCATTATGGATTGGAGGGCACCACAAAATTGCCATCCAGAGTATGACCAATACCAAAACTAGCGATACGGATGCTACGATTGTGCAAATTCATGCCCTTGAAAAGGCTGGATGTGATATTGTCCGGGTAGCAGTACTCGATGAGGCAGATGCTTATGCCATTCAATCGATTGTAAAAGCGATTCATATTCCTCTTGTAGCGGACATCCATTTTGATTACCGTCTTGCCCTTATCAGTCTTGCTTCGGGTGTTCAAAAACTACGCATCAATCCAGGAAATATTGGCTCAATTGAACGTATTCGCGAAGTTGTTGAAGCCTGTAAACTTCATCAGGTTCCCATTAGAATTGGGGTGAATCTAGGGTCCTTAGACTGTGAGATTCGCGAGCAATATGGACGTACGGCGATGGCTTTAGTCAAAAGTGCTGAAAAGCATGTTCGTATTTTAGAAGAACTTGACTTTCATGATATTGTGATTTCAATGAAGGCGTCTGATGTTCCCATGACAATAGAAGCCTATGAAATTGCAAGTCGTACTTTCTCTTACCCTCTTCACATCGGAGTTACCGAAACAGGAACATTCTTTTCAGGTTCAATCAAGTCAGCGGTTGGATTAGGATCCCTCCTTTATCAAGGGATTGGGGATACTTTAAGAGTTTCTTTAACCGATGATCCCGTACAGGAAGTTCTAGTTGCTCAAGAAATTATGGCATCTCTTGGCTACTTTTCAAAACCCACCCTCATTTCTTGTCCAACATGTGGTAGAACTCAATACAATATGATCCCCATCGCCAAAGAAATCGAAACATTCTTACAAACCCTCCCTCATGTGTCGTTTAAAGTGGCAGTGATGGGCTGTGTTGTTAATGGCCCTGGAGAAGCAAAAGATGCCGATATTGGAGTAGCAGGTGGAAAAGAAGAAGCCCTTCTTTTCAAGAAAGGAATTGCCATTCGTAAAATTCCTCAAGATAAGATTGTTGCTGTTTTAAAAGAAGAAATCAATAAAATGATTGAAAAAGTCGTCTCAAAGTAATGTGAGACGACTTTTATTGATTATTTAGATTTCTTTTTTTCATTTTGAATCGCATCGTAACGTTCTTTCAGAGCTTGTTCATTCTTACTCGTTGTTTTAGGGTGATAATAAGATGCGTCTTTAATTTTATCAGGAAGATACTGCTGATTAACCCAAGCCCCAGGATAATCATGGGGATAAAGATATGCTTTTTGACGAGGATCAAAGGAATAAGTATTTTTGAGATGGAGTGGTAGATTACCACTATTTCCTTCTTCAATATCTTTCATCGCTTCAACAATTCCAATCATCGCACTATTCGATTTGGGAGATAAAGCCATTTCAACAACTACCACACTCAAAGGCAGCTTGGCTTCAGGCATTCCTAGTTCTAAGGCAATATCACCTGCGGCCTTCACTTTGGGTCCGATTCCAGGATTTGCAAGACCAATATCCTCATAGGCGATGGCATATAGCCGGCGAATTAAGGGAATCAAGTCTTCAACAAGCAGTAGTTTTGCGAGGTAATGGAGACTGGCGTCGACATCACTTCCACGAATAGACTTTTGGAGTCCACTTAATGTGTCATAATATTGATCTTCATTTTTAGAAAATGTGACAGACGGTCTTTGAATGATATTTTTTGCATCTTCCAGCGTGATGTGGTGATTCTCAACAATAAATGAGATCCCTTCTAAACTGTTAATTAAGTAGCGCACATCGCCATTGGCCATATGAATGAGGTAGTCTTTTGCATCATCGTCAATGGTATAATCCCCACCAAGTTCACTTAATAGTTTGTGAAACATGGCTGCTAGATCATCATTTGATAAATCATTCATTTTAAAAGTGAGGCAACGAGAACGAATCGCTGGATTCACCGAATGATAAGGATTCACCGTTGTCAAGCCAATAATAATCACTTTACCACTTTCAAGAAACTCGAGTAAATAATCCTGGATGTCCTTTTTCATCCGATGGATTTCATCGATGATAAGCACGAACTGTTCATCTTGAAGCGATTGTTCAATGTACCCCTTTAAAGTGGCTTTGTTATCGGTCGAGGCATTAAAAGTAGCAAATGGAAGTCCTAATTCATGACATATGATGGTGGCAAGGGTTGTTTTTCCGACACCCGGATTTCCATAAAAAATGAGCGATGTCATTTTATGGTTGGCAATCATTTTTCGGATAGCCCCTTTAGGACCCACCAAATGTTGCTGCCCAAAAAGGTCATCGAGTTTGGTCGGACGAATACGATAAGCGAGTGGAACCATAATAAATCACCTCAATGGTATTGTAGCATAAAATTGTTATAAAGTAAATTCAAAGATATGGATTGAAAAGTAAATTTATCGTGCAAAAAGCGAGTTTTTTTGTTATAATAGTAATATCTATAGGAGGATTACATAAATGGATTATAGAAAATACATCAAAGATGTTCCTGATTTTCCGATTCCCGGAATCTTATTTCGCGATATTACACCCCTCATGGGAGATGGAGAAGCTTTTTCTCAAGCTTGCAATGAACTTACAGAATTTGCAGCCAAAGTAGGGACAGATGTGGTTGTCGGTCCTGAATCCCGAGGATTCATCTTTGGATGTCCGATTGCGTATCATTTAGGAGTGGGATTTGTTCCCGTTCGCAAACCGAAAAAATTACCCCGTGAAACGGTGGAAGTATCATATAGTCTTGAATATGGTGTCAATACACTTTGTATTCACCGCGATGCCATTCGACCGGGACAAAAAGTATTAATTGTTGATGATTTATTGGCAACAGGTGGTACCATCAAAGCTGCGATTCAACTCGTTGAGTCATTGGGTGGGATCGTGAGTGGTGTTGCCTTCTTAATTGAACTCACTGATTTAAAAGGTCGTGACCTTTTAAAAGGATATCAAATAAAAACACTCATTCAATACTAGTAGACAAGTATAGATCTTAGATGAAAGGAGGTGCTTATATAATGGTTAGTCAAATGACAATTGAAAAAGTCTTAGATATGGCACGGACCTATCTTCATAATGAAAAAAACATTGACATGATTTATCGTGCTTATATTCTCGCAGAAGAAAAACATCGTGGTCAATTTCGTAAATCAGGCGATCCTTATATTCAGCATCCTCTAGAAGTCGCCTATATGCTCGCTGAACTTCACACGAGTCCAGCAACCATCACGGCCGGCTTACTTCATGATTTAATAGAAGATACCGATGTCGATCGGGCGATGATACAATCTCAATTTGGTGAAGATGTATGTAACATCGTTGATGGGGTCACTAAGATTAGTAAACTGAAGTACATGACCAAAGAAAAGGCTTTGGCGAAATCCCATCAAAAAATCCTTTTGGCCATGGCTAAGGATATTCGCGTTGTCTTAGTAAAACTCATTGATCGCGTCCATAATATGCGAACACTTGAATTTCAAACACCAGAAAAACAGCGAATCATTGCTCAAGAGACCCTAGATCTCTATGCTCCTCTCGCTCACCGCATGGGTATGTATCGTCTTAAAGCAGAAATGGAAGATATCAGTTTACAGTATCTCGAACCAGAAAAATACCAAGAACTCTATATCCTCATCAATGAACAACGTCGTGCACGTGAAGAAGACATCAATCGCATGAAAAGTCGCATTGAAGAAATTTTAGTTCAAAGCCACATCCATCAATTTGAAATTCGCGGACGTGTGAAGAATATTTATAGCGTTTCTAAAAAGATGGAACAAAAAAGCCTTGACTTTGAACAAATCTATGATTTATTAGCGCTTCGGATTTTAGTTCCAACCATTGAAAATTGTTATCATGCTTTAGGACTCATGCATGGAGAATGGACTCCTATTCCTAAACGCTTTAAAGACTATATCGCAACCCCAAAACCCAATCTCTATCAATCTCTCCATACGACAGTAGTCGGATTGAATGGGAAAATTTATGAAATTCAAATTCGCACCTATGAAATGGATGAAATTGCTGAACTTGGAATCGCTGCTCACTGGGCTTACAAAGAAGACAAGAAGGGGTATACTCCTGAAGCAGAACAATTGGAAGTGGCTGCTAAGTTAAAGTGGTATAAAGAGCTTCTTACCTATGCCGAACTCGGTGAACAAGAAGACAATGATCCTCTTGAAACCATTAAAGAAGATATTTTTAGTGCTAATGTCTATGTCTTTACTCCTAAAGGCGATGTCATGGATTTTCCAAATGGTGCAACACCTCTCGATTTTGCTTATAGAATTCATACCGAAGTCGGAAATCATACCATCGGAGCCATTATTAATAGTAAAATTGTTCCCCTTACTTATAAACTTAAAACTGGGGATGTTGTTGACATCAAGACATCCAAAAACTTTAATGGACCGAATGAAGCATGGCTTAAAATTGTAAAAACATCCCATGCAAAACATAAAATCATCTCAATTCTTAATCGTCAAAAACGCGATTCCATGATTGAAAAAGGTAAAGAAGAGTTTTCAAGCGCATTAAAGTTGGAAAACAGTACGCTTAAAGTCACCGATCGTATGATTGAAGAGCAATTTGAGAAGTTTAATATCAATAATCTTGAAGATTTCTATTATGAAATGGGCAAGGGGAGTTTGTCTGTTCATGGAGCGATTAATCGTTTACTTGGGAAAACCGTTTTAGATGAAGAAGCTTTGCTCAAACAATACAATCAGGAAGCAGAAAAACGACAAACGAATCGTCATGCTGTTAATGAATTTGGCATTATGATTGATGGCCTTGATAAAGCTCGGATTCATCTTGCCAATTGTTGTCATCCCATTATGGGTGATAACATCGTTGGCTATGTTAGCAAAGGATCAGGTATCATCGTTCATCGCCTCGAATGTCACAATATGCGTCATTCGGCTGAAGAACGATACATTGATGTCATCTGGGACGAAGATTTTGATGGGAAAGCTTATGATAGTATTGTAAATATTCTCTCTTATGATCGAAAAAACATCGTTGCTGAAATTATTAATACACTGAACTCAACTTCTGTCACCATTACTTCAATTTCTTCGAGTAAGAATAAAGACGGAGATTTATTAACTAAAATCAAATTACTAGTGAAGAACCTAGATATGCTCAATAATGCCATTGTCAATTTATACAAAATATCAGATATCTATGATATAGAACGAGTGATTAAATGAAAGTTGTTATCCAAAAAGTAAAAAAAGCAAGTTGTCGTGTGGATGGAGCCATCACTGGTCAAATCGAACGAGGATTCTTAGTATTTGTCGGATTCACCCTAGGTGATAACGAAGTAAAATTAGATAAGATGATCAAAAAGATTGTTCAACTTCGTATTTTTAATGACGAAAACGATAAAATGAATTTAAATCTCACCCAAGTAAATGGGGCTATTTTATCAATCTCGCAGTTTACCCTCTATGCGAACACGGAAAATGGAAATCGTCCTTCTTTTACAGAAGCCTTAAGACCTGAAGAGTCAAGTCCTCTCTATGATGCCTTTAACAAGCGTTTAGAAGCCATGGGTATTGTGGTTGCAAAAGGTATTTTTGGAGCACATATGGACATTGAACTCATCAATGATGGACCTGTCACTATACTATTAGAATTTTAGACGAAGGGAGTTGTCACCAAATGATGATTCGTGATCAGTTTTTGCAACTATCATCCTCTCCAGTGAGTATTGATGCCGTTGGTGCGATGAAGAAATTTCGTGAACGTTGCACGACCGAACAAAATCATGAGTACTATTACTTAGCTAATTTAAAACTCATCGATTACTATATTGAATTATCACTCTACGAAGAAGGGCTACTCCTCGCGAATGAAGACTTTCCTAACATTGATCCGACCGTTTTTTTGTATATTTATGTCTCATATCTTGATCGCTTAATCTATCTTTCGATTCAAAAGCGTCATTTTCACTTGGCATTTCGTTATGTTTTTCAAAAACGTCAATACATCAATGATGGAAAACGTGATGAAGTGAATCGTTGGTATCTTGAAATGGCTTATGTATATGCTGAACTGGGTCAAAAGACAAAAGCCCTTCAACATTTACAAGCCATTGTTGAAAACTTACCGAGTGATGAAATCTTATCACACGCTTTAAGTGACATGACCAAACTATATATCGATGAAAAACTCATCGATGAAGCCGAAACAACACTCAATCAATGCTTGAATGTGACTTTTGATGTGGAAGGAAGAACATACTGTTATTATTTGTATGCTTTGATTTCCATCCACCGTGGAAAAACCAAGGATGCCTTGACTCTTTTTCGCGATATCTTCAATCAAGGCATTGAAGTAAACTACTTAACCATTGCCATGGATTATCTTGCTTTACTCATCCAATTAAAAATGGATAAAGAAGCCTATGAACTCATCCAAACCATGAAACCAATGCTTGAAAAAGATGCTCCGCTTGAAACAAAGAGACATTTCACACTATTATCCCTAAAAGCCAGTTTGCTTAAAATGCCGAATCTTGAAGCAGAGAATCTCATTACCTGTTTACAACAATTAATCGAGGAAGAAGAAGAACTGCACCATTTACATCTAACTGAAGCTCTTGAAGAAGAAAAAACCAATGTGATTCACGAAGAAATTCGTACGATTCAAGGTGATCTCGAGCGTTTGGTGCAACTTTTCCCTCTTGCTTCAAAAGAAACCAATATTCGCTCAATTCTCATGGATTTTGGGCAAAAACTATCGATGATGATAGATGTAGATGAGATTCATTTCGGAGTTTATCAACCCATCCTAGTAGGGAAATCCATCGAACAAATAGACACCTATTATTATAAAAACAAACGACTTTATGAAAAAACGATTACTTTTGATGATTTAAAAAACACCATCATTGAAACCTTACTTGCGAACCATCAAGAAGTTTTTATTGATTTTCATCATTATAATGCCCCCATGATAAACGTTGGAACGGGGAAATCATATCAAGAGCAAGGAATCACTTCGCTATTTTCTATACCCTTTGATGAAGACGAATCCATGTTCTTTTCCGTTACTTACGGTGCTAAATTTAACGATTTAGGAACGCCTTCGCATCGTCTACTACTTAGAATGGCGTCTTTATTACTTGAAACAAAAATACGTTTGCATTTTCAACAAGAAAAATGGCGATTCGATCAATTCAAGTGCAATACTCTCCAAGATTTAGCGCATTGTGCGATTCTCATTCATCATAAAGATCAAATCTTGATTGATGAGACCTTACAAAAAGACTTGTCACTTCTCCAAACAACCATCACCGTTGATGAATGGGTAAACTTGATGCCTGAAAAGCAACGTGCCGTTTACCAACAGGCGCCATGGTCTATGGGTCAAACATTTCATTATTCCCTTGGACTTGAACAAGGAATGCTTTATGCCGAGCACATCATTCCTTATCCCCAAGATGAAGACATTGCCATTGGACTTTTATGTCAAGAAGCTACTAGTCTTGATCAGGAAACTCAATTTGAAGAAGCCATGACTCGTGTTCAAGAAAAGACAAAATCCATCGAATACAAATTTAGTTTCATGCGTCTAAAAGGAACCATCAAGGAATATCAAATGCTTGAAATGCATTTTGGTGTCCCCATCTACTTTTTAGGAACAGATCAATATGTCATTATCATCGAGAATGAAACCAATCAAAAGACACTTGAAAAGATAATCAAAGGCTTTGAAGATCGTGTATCCATCATTCGTTTTCCTCGCGATATGATTAATCTTCAAGAAATCATTCAGTTTTCAAAAATCGGCTTAGAAGAAGGAATGACCTTCTTCACCGATGAAGCTTATCAACGCTATTTAAAAAAAGTGAATATTCGTTTACTTACGACTGAGGCGATGAAGAACCCGCTTGAAATCTGGGCTCAACCCCTCACCACTCATGGGTTAACCATTGGTTATGAAGTGCATCCGCGAATTCAAGGATGTTCAGAAAAAGAGAATGTCCGCACCTTTTTAAATGAGGATCTCCTCAAAGAATTTGATGATAAAGTTCTAAAAGCAACTATTACGTTGTTGAAACCTGTTGACTATTATCTTCCCGTAACTCCTGCGGTTGTTCGTTCAGACACCCTCATGAAGGCAAAAATTGCAAATAAACAGATTCATGTCATGATTTATGAATATGTTCCGGACTTACTTGACCTCATCAACAAATGTGCAATTCGGCAAGTCCATGTTTTGTTACATTATCATCTTCTTGATCAATTATCCGTTTTTGATTTGCAGAAATTATCCCTACAAGCGATTATTATTGATGAAGGATTAGAAAAAGAGAAAAGAACGCATCTCTTAGAAATTGCTTCAAAAATGAATTGGGCAATCTATTCAAATTATCAATTCCCAGATTATGAGAATTGCATCATTCGTGAGCCTCGCCTCTTAAAGGAGTGGTAGTATGGAAGACCATCGACTTGTTCTGAGTGAATTTCAGGACAACTTAAAGAACGAAAGAAAGACATTGTTTCAAAATGATTTTCAATATCACATGACTCAAGAGTCATGTGATACCCTTCAAAACATGCAAAAACTCATTGCTGGATATGAAGAACTCTACCACAAACCTCCTGTTGCAGGCTCTAAAGTCTTGTTACTCTTTGGCCTTTTACAAGGGCTCTTTGTTGCCATTGACTGCTTATATACCATCGGTCGTTCGACATCCCTCAATAAAATGATGATTAACATCAATCAAAACATCGTCCTTCGTGAAATAAAGCACATTAGGAATGACATTGTCGGTCATCCTAGTTACCGTTATTACGAAGACAATGTTGTTGGATTTTGTGCACTCGACATCGAAAATCTCATTGAAGATGAACTTGTCTATGATTCCGTGGTGTATGTTGATCATACCATTAAGACGACCAAGCATCGTGTTAAAATGCTCGAAGTAATCAAACAATACTATCAAGAGAGTAATGAAGTTCTTTCACAGACCCTTCAGTTCTTCAAGATGAAGCAAAGTAAATCAACTCTCAATCTTTCATTTGAAGTCAATCATTTGGCAGAACTCTTTATGAGTGGAACTAAAGATCATGCTATGCTCGATACCATTGAAGAACATTTCAAAGCTGGTTTACATTTGAAAAAAGATTCCAATCACCGTGTGATTTGGCGAATTCGTTTGATTCGATACTTGTTCTCACAAGCGAAGAATGACTATATTGATTATCTTACCATTTTAGAAATGTATAAACTATATTCATTATTATATCATTTTGAGAAAGAAATAAATCCTGATTGTGTATTTCGTTTTATCCGATTCGTTCCCAATCCGGAATTCATTCTCCTCAAAAATCGAATTAAAAAAACCAAAAAAAGACACTATGATCCAAGTTACCTTCATGATAACTCTCATCCTTTGTATCAAAGCAATTTTGAAGCCTTGTTAAAACAACATAGCGAAGATCGCAATACAGATCATCTTCGAGAATGGATTCACAAGCAACTACAAGAAAACAATCGTGATATGATGTATCTCATTGGATCAGAATTAAAACTAAAATAAGGAGCTACTATGTTTATCATCCGCTTTTTTCAATCTCTTGTCATGCCATCAAAAATGGTGAAATATGGTAAAATGAATGTGCTGATTGCCATTGCCATCTTCCTTTTATCATCCGGTATTTTATCCTTACCCAACTCGATTTACATTTCGAACCATCGGTATGATTTGGTCGATTTACAAGACTCCTATCATCTACAGGTGTTTACAAAACTAACATCCGAAGATTTACTTCCGTTTCGCCAATCCACTTGTACCGTCGAAAGTCAATCGATGTCAGGTCTATGTTGGAATCATGTTCAAGAAGGAGAACCTTATATTTTCGAGGTAACTTACGAAGAAAAAACAACGAATATCTATATAGTTTTTGATTTATATGATATTCACGATGTGGAAGCTTCTCCCACTTACAACATTGTTGAGCAATTCAATCCTCTTGCTAGTCCCGAAGGTGGCAATTACCTCTTGGTATTTTATCAAGATGGTGTGTATTACCAAACCCCTGACTCTCAAAGGGGCAAAGAACTCGCCTATGCCCAAGGCCATGATTTCCCTTTATCGAACCTTGATAATGGGACGACTTTAGCCTATCGCTTGATTGATATGTATATGGCTGACATCCGCATGGAGATCTCATTTAATACCTTCCTCATCTGTGTCGTCTATACCTTGATTTTTGTGATTATTATGTGGCTCGTTTATAAAACCACCCAAACTCCCTTTGGATTCAAAGAAATGTATAACATTGGTGCGATTGCATCCATTGTTCCGATGATGATTATCGTAGTCACGACTCTCATCTTTCCGAGAGATACGTTTATGTTTTACTATGTTACTGTCTTCGGACTCTACTATATCATTGTCTTATATCGTATTAGTCAACTAAAAAAATTAGCTTAAAGTAAAACCCCCATCAACATGCGATGGGGGTTTTAAGAAAAAAGACTTTCGGAAAAAGTGGTTTTGTGGTAGAATAAGGAAGAGAAATGAGTGATAAAATGAAAAGAACGATTGCAAGAATCGTCGCCATGATGATTCTCTATCATTATGATTTGACAAAAGAATTAGATATTGATTTAACAATGGATCTCATCAAACCTGAAGAAGAGTATGATGAAGTCATGGCAAAAGAATTGGTCGATGGAGTCATCGCCAATCTTCGCAAATTAGATCACACCATCTCGATTTACCTCGATCATTATACCCTGGATCGTTTATCTTATGTCGATCGCGCCCTCATTCGCATCGGAACTTACGAACTCATGTTTACCAACACTCCAACCTCGATTATCATCAACGAAATTATTGAGATTTCAAAAGAATATAGTGAAGTAGATGATTTTAATACGGCTAAGTTCAACAACTCTCTTCTAGATAAAATCGCGAAGGGACTCAAAAATGGAGATTAAATACATTAGTGTTGGTGCTCTGAATCGTTATATTCAGTATAAATTTGATTCAGATTCCAATCTTCAACTTGTTTATGTAAAAGCAGAAATATCCAATGTACGTCTTTCAAAAGGAATTATGTATTTCGTTTTGAAGGACGAAGAATCGGAAATTGATGGTTTAATGTTTCAAAATAGTGTGACTAAACTGAAATTTGATCCCATAGACGGTATGAAAGTGCTCGTGAGTGGGAAAGTCAGCGTTTATCAAAAACGCGGTCGCTATTCCTTTCAAGTTTTAACCATGGAACAGGTCGGGCTAGGGAATGCTTATCTTGAGTTTTTACAGCTCAAAGAAAAATTAGCCAAAGAAGGTCTTTTTGATCTTGAAAAGAAACTCCCCCTCCCTATCATGAGTCAAGCGATTGGCGTTGTTACCAGCTCCACTGGCGATGCTTTACACGATGTCGTATCAACCATTGAACGTCGATTTCCGATTGCGAAGGTTTATTTGTATCCTGCGATTGTCCAAGGACAAGACGCCCCCACTTCGCTCATTCGTGCCATTGACCAAGCCAATCGTGATGCTTTGGTCGATGTTATCATCATTGCTAGGGGAGGTGGAACAGTAGAGGACCTTTCCTGTTTTAATAATGAAGACCTTGCTCGTACCATTTTTAACAGTAAAATTCCGACCGTTAGTGGCGTGGGTCATGAACAAGACTACACCATTTGCGATTTTGTCGCTAGTTTTAGAGCCCCCACGCCCACAGGAGCAGCGGTGGCAGTAACGAAAGATCAAGTGGAACTTTTATCGATCATCATGGGATTCGAAAAAGAGATCGTATCAGCGATGAAACAAAAACTAATTACTTGTCATCGCGACTATCAAACTCCAATCCAGTCCTATGGATTTAAAAACTTTATTGATACGATTGAAGCAAGAGAAGAATCTGTTTCCTTGCTCACCAATCGTCTCATTCTCCAGTCGCCCATGCGTCTCATTCAAGAGATGGATACTCGACGCGAACAACTTGAAACGCATCTTCAAGAGCGTATCGAGAAGTCACTTGATGGCTTAGATCAAGAAATTGCCCGCGGAATCGATAAACTCATTCTTTTAAATCCTCTCAATCTTATGAAAAAAGGATATGCCGTGACTTACCAAGATCAGAAAGTCATCACCAGTGTCGAAAAACTAGACGAGAAAAAACCATTACAAGTATTATATGCCGATGGTGAAGCAATTACTACCATCGTATCAATCCATAAAAACGAGGGAAAATTATGAAATTTGAACAATTATTAGAAGAACTTAACCAAATCGTGAAAGACTTAGAAAGTGGAGCTCTTTCTTTAGAGGATTCGCTTGCGAAATACCAACGCGGGATGGAACTCTCACTGTTATGTAAAAAACAACTTCAAGATGCAAAAGAGATTGTCTTACAAAAAATGAATCCCCAGCAGGAAGTAAAATAATAATGGAAGCAATGCGAAATGATGTCAATCGTCGGCTTCAAGAACTCATCGCCTCATCGCATGAACTTGTTGCTCCCATCACGCATGCTCTATTTCCCGGAGGAAAACGCCTCCGGCCTTTCTTATTGCTTTGTAGTTTATTGGATTCGGGCATCGATTATCACAAAGGGCTTGATGTTGCTTGTAGCCTTGAAATGATTCATACCTATTCCCTCATTCACGATGACTTACCAGCTATGGATAATGACGATTTAAGACGAGGGAAACCAACCGTTCACATCGCTTTTGGAGAAGCCAATGCGATTCTAGCAGGGGATGGTTTGTTAACGGATGCTTTTCACGTTTTGGCTAATGCCCCTTTATCCGATGCCATTCGAGTAAAACTAGTCGCCTTATTCGCCACCTGTGCGGGGACGATGGGAATGATTCGTGGGCAAGTCCTCGATTGCAAAGGAGGAACCTTTGATCAAGAGTCTATACGTCTCATTCATCATTTGAAAACAACCCAACTATTTCGTTGTGCCCTCTTATCAGCTGCCATCATTTTAAATGATGAAGTAGATCCCATTTGGGATGAGATTGCCTATCTATTTGGCTCAGCGTTTCAAATCGTCGATGATTTACAGGATGTTCAAAATGAAGAAGAAACCAATATTGTTCGCACCATCGGCCTCGAAGCAACCAAACAATTGCTCCTTGAAACCCGTCAACGTTGCTTACAACTTATCGAGAAAAAACTCGGAAAAAACAAAACTTATCAATTGGTGGAAACAGTGATATGAAAATTGAAGACATTCAATCTCCAACATTTTTAAAAGATTTATCATTTGATGAACTCAATCAATTGTGTAATGACATTCGCACCTTTATCATTGAGCACCTCAGTAAAACCGGAGGACACCTTTCGGCTAATTTGGGGGTTGTAGAACTAATAGTTGCCATGCACTATGTTTTTGATAGTCCCCATGATAAAATTATTTTTGATGTGGGTCATCAATCCTATACTCATAAAATATTAACCGGTCGAGCCAAAGATTTTGATTGTTTGCGACAAAAATATGGCTTATCTGGATATTGTAACTATGAAGAGTCCCCTCATGATGCTTGGGAAGCAGGACACTCATCCACTGCTTTATCAGCTGCAGCAGGCTTTTTAGAAGCCAAAGATGGTGGAGCCGATATCGGTGAAGTTATCGCTTTTGTTGGCGATGGTTCCCTTCAAAATGGTTTATCCTTTGAAGGCATCAATTATTTAGGAACTCATCATGATCAAAAAGCAATCATTATTATCAATGATAATGATATGTCAATTTCTAAAAATGTGGGGCGATTGGCTAAAAGTATGAGTCGAATTCGCATTCGTCCTTCCTATGCTCGAGCCAAACGGATTACCCCACGCTTTATTCAACGTCTCTTCCGTAAAGCGAAAGACACCCTAAAAGCATTCATCTATGGCAATAACTTATTTAGTGCTTTAGGATATAAATATTATGGTCCCATTGATGGACATTCTTTAAAAGAACTTGTTTCCTATTTAGAATTTGCGAAAAAGAGTCACCAATCCGTTGTTTTACACGTCAAAACCATCAAAGGCAAAGGATATCCTTATGCTGAGAACGATGAAAATGGCAGTTGGCACGGAGTAGGCACTTTTGATATTCATACAGGAGTATCGCATCAATCTTCTAAAAATGAGGAAGTCACTTGGAGTAAGGGCATGAGTGAACTCCTAGTTCCACTTGTGAAAGAGAATCCATATGTTCGGATTATTAGCCCTGCGATGATGAGTGGTGCGTGTCTGGAAGACATCGCGAAAGCCTATCCTAATCAAGTGATTGATGTCGGGATAGCGGAAGAACATGCCATCGTGATGGCTGCTTCCTTATCACGCTTTGGATTTATTCCCATTGTATCCATCTATTCAACCTTCCTTCAACGAGCTTATGATCAACTAAATCACGATGTATGCCGTAGTAATCATCATGTCATTTTTTTAATCGATCGTGCAGGACTCGTCGGTGGGGATGGATCGACCCATCAAGGTATTTTTGATGTGGCATATTTATCGCATTTACCCAATATGGTCATCATTGCTCCCAAAGACTTAGGTGAAGCAAAATCTGCTTTGGAATTTGCGATGAATTACTTGGGTCCTGTTGCGATTCGCTATCCTAAAGCAACGATTTCATCTGTTGTTGAACCTTATGAGGCGTTAGAACTAGGAAAATGGAGTGTTATTTATCCGATATCTGAGGTAAATATTATTACCTATGGCCCAGATATCAATCAATATGCTCGAAAACTTGCAGGTCGTGGTGTGGGACTCATTAATGCACGTTTTATCAAACCACTCGATGAAGCGTTAATAAAAGCGCTTAATCATAAACGTATCTTGATTGTTGAAGAAGTCGTTCAATATGGCTCTCTAGGAGTCATGATTGAAGATGCTCAAAAACGATTGGGGCTTACCATCGATATTGAGTGTTATCATCTAGGTGATCAATACATTGATAGTGGAACTAGTCAAGAAATTAAAAATGAAATGAGAATTGATGTTGATTCGATCCTACAAAAAATCTAATCATTGAGGAAGAAAATATGTTATTATCATTAACAGTTAAAAATTTTGCCATTATTGATAATCTCGATATCCAATTTCATGATGGAATGACGGTCCTCACTGGTGAAACCGGTGCCGGAAAATCGCTCATCATTGATGCTATTGGATTATTACTTGGAAAAAGGGCGGATAGCGATCTCATTCGTTTTGGAGAAAACAAAGCCGTGATTGAAGGGAGTTTTTCCTACGAGTCATCCCTTGCTTCGTTTTTGAAAGAACGAGGAATCGATCAAGAAACAGAATCCATCATCATTCGGCGCGAGATTCTATCCTCGGGAAAGAGTCTTTGTCGCATCAATGGCTCACTCGTATCATTGGGTGAAGTGGTTGAATTAGGCGAGATGATGGGGGATATTCATTCACAAAATGATACTCTAGGCCTCGTAAACCCCAAAAACTATCTTCACTTTCTCGAAGATGATGCAGTTCGCGAAGATTTGGCGTTATATGCTCAAACTTTTAAAAATTATCGGACACTTCTAAAAGAACATGAAACGCTTGAAAAGCAAGTGACAGAATCAAAAGAAAAAGAAGAATTCTATAAATTTCAAATGAAAGAACTTGAACTGGCCAAGTTATCTGTTCTTGAAGAAGAAACCTTAAAACAAGAATTGCATCAATTATCTAGTTATGAAACATTGGTGGAACTATTAAAAGACTTTCATGATAAAATTCAAGAATCTGATGCCTTATCTAATCTATATTCAGGATTGCAAACTCTTCAAAAACTTGAAAAGACCGATTCACGATATCAAGCGATTCGAACCAATTATGAAAGTCATTACTATGATCTAGAAAGTGTTCTTGAAGATTCTTTATTAAAAATTAGCAATTTAGAGTACGATGAAAACCGAGTAGAGGACATTAATAGTCGTCTTGCTCTTTATTCAGACATGCGACGCAAGTATAAAAAAGACACGAAAGAACTGGTTTCCTATTATGATCAAATAAAGAAGAAACTCGATCAAATCGAACATGTAGATGATTATTTAGCGGAATTAAATCAAAAAGTTAAAACTTCTTACGATGAAACCATGGCGATAGCTTTAAAAATAAGAGCTCATCGCCAACATAATGCACATGCCCTTGAAGAAGAACTGATGAATCAATTACAAGACTTGGAATTAAAAAACACCACATTCGAGGTGGTGTTTAAAGAGTTGTCAAATTCGGCGGTTTTCTTGAGTGATGGTATTGATGTTGTTGATTTCATGGTATCCTTTAATAAGGGAGAACCAAAAAAGTCGTTTGCGAAAGTGGCTTCTGGTGGTGAAATGTCTCGCTTTATGTTGGCTTTGAAGAGTATCATCGCCCTTAAAATGCCACTTCAAATGAAGGTTTTCGATGAAATCGACCATGGAGTGAGTGGTCTTGTAGCCTATAAGATTGCGGAAAAGATGAAAGCCATTGCGAAAACATCGCAAGTATTATGCATTACTCATCTACCTCAAGTGGCTTCCATTGGTGATCAACATCTTAAAATCAAAAAACAAATCATTGATTCTAGAACCATTACCATGATTGAAGAACTAAATGATTCAAGTCGAGTTAATGAAATTGCATCAATGATTTCTAAAGGAGAACCGACTCCCGCATCCATCAATTTAGCGCGTGAATTATTGGGTTCACATTCAGAATAAAAAAAGGAGCATCATTGATGTGATGCACCTTTTTTGCTATTTACTTGCCATCCACATTGTATAAATCAAAGAAGCCACAGGAACTACGATTGTACCAGCAATAACCAACCAAATAAGAATTTTCCCGACGAGTGTTTTTGCTGGACTTTTTTGAAATTCAACCTCAATTGAATTGTCCATTCTTGTTCTTGTCTTTACAAAAGGCTTTTTTTCTTGTTTTTCTGTTTTCATATGATTCACCTCTTAAACTTACTAGAACTATTATACCATATAGGTTCAAAAAAATAAACCAAAAAGTTAAAAATGTTATTCTTTCGAAATATTCATTTTCGATTGAGAAATCACCATTTTCATGATATAATAACTATGTTCATGAGGAGTCAACATGGAAACAAAACCACTATCTTATAAAATCATTTTTCCCGAGTTTTGCAGATCAATCTAATATTTAATGAAAAAAAGTGTTGTGAATTATTTATCAATGAACTCACAAATAACCCTAAAACATGCATTATTGCACTTTTTAGGGCTTTTTTACATCATTTTATACTGTGATTTTGAAGAAAATGTTTTGCAGTTGCAGTTATAAATATTTATAAATAATGGTTGTAAATTGTCGTCAATTGTGGTATAATATATTTATAGTGATTGAGGTGGTTTTATGTATATTAGATTAGCATCAGGAAAGTCAAATAAGGACAAAATTGTTTACTTGGTGGAGGGTTATCGTGATTCTAATGGCAAGGCAAAACAGAGAATTATTAAAAAGTTTGGTACTTTAAGCGAACTATCAAAAGACAACCCCAACGCATTAGAAGAGCTTAAAGCAACCTATAATAAAAAGGACTTAAGCGATGAGTCTATTGCCTACATTCCGATTGATTTATCTAAAGATAATAAGTCGGCCAATCCGGTTTTGAATTATGGCTATTTCTTTTTAGATTCTATTTATGAATCATTGAAAATACCAATGTTTATTTCTAACCATCGTCGAAGCTATAAATTTGATTATGACATTAATAAAATATTGAAATTATTGGTGTATTCTAGAATCCTAAATCCCGATAGTAAAAAAGCAACCTATGAAACTAAAGATAGATTCTTTAATTTACGCTGTGATTTTTCATTAGATGATATTTATAGATCATTATCTGTTATGAACGAATTTAAGGAAGATTTAGAAGGATGGATTCATCATCAAATTACTAATCTTATTGGAAGAGATACAACGCTAGTATTCTATGACGTTACCAACTATTACTTTGAAATCGAATATGATGATGAAGATGAGTTCGATGAGGATGGTGAATGCATTGAATCAGGTTTAAGGAAAAAAGGAGTCAGTAAAGAACACAGACCAACTCCAATCATTCAAATGGGAATGTTCATTGATAGAAATGGTATTCCTATTGCATACAAACTATTTGCAGGTAACACGAATGATAAAATAACGTTACTTCCTGTTTTAGAAGAAATGAAAAGTAAATATCATCTTGGTAAAGTCATTGTAGTTGCTGATAAAGGATTAAATAGTGGAAACAATCTGCTTTATATTAAGAGTCATGATGATGGGTATGTAGTCGCCCAACAAATTAGAAAACGAAAACAGGAACTCATTGAGAAAGTATTAGTTGAAAGTGGTTATGTATATAACCAACATCATGATTTTAAAATTAAAGATTGGATAGAAGAAAAGGTAGTTAAGGATTTTGATGGTAACAGTCATATTCTAAAAGAAAAAGTTGTTTGTTTTTGGAGTAAAGACTTTGAAGATCGGGAAAAGCATAAACGAGGCGATTTAGAAGAGTTAATCAAGAGATTTAAAGAAAATCCTTCTTTGTACACAGCGTCTAATTCGTGGGGAGTAAAGAAATACTTAAAGGAAAAAAACTTAGATAAACAAACTGGTGAAGTAACAAAAAAGAACCCTATTCTCATCTTTGATGAAGAGAAATATAAAAGGGATTGTCAATTAGATGGATATTACATGCTAGTCACATCAGAGTTAGAGTTATCTAATGATGAAATCATTGAACATTATCGAGGACTGTGGAAAATTGAAGAATCATTTAGAATATTAAAAGGGGATCTTGAAGGTAGACCCGTATATGTTTGGACTAGAGAACATATTGAAGCTCATTTTTTAATTTGTTATTTGTCCCTAGTAATTATGCGAATCCTGCAATATCAACTAAACTACGAGCATTCAGCAGAGGCAATACAAAAAGCATTAAATAATGCAACCTTTCAATTACTAGAAAAAGAAATATATGTAATGAGTCCGAAAAAAAGTGAATTAATAGATTTAGAAGATAGATATAAAGTATCATTGGATAAAACATATGTAAGAAAAACGTTAATCAATGAATACAACAAAAAAATTCACAACATGTTCAATCAATAGCAAAAAGAGGTAAAATCGATTATAGAACATATTTAATGCCTATACTTTCAATTTTACCTTTTCTATTGTTTTATGACTGCAAAAGTCGGGTTATACCATATAGGTTCAAAAAAATAAACCAAAAAGTTAAAAATGTTATTCTTTCGAAATATTCATTTTCGATTGAGAAATCACCATTTTCATGATATAATAACTATGTTCATGAGGAGTCAACATGGAAACAAAACCACTATCTTATAAAATCATTTTTCATATTGATATGAATTGTTTTTTTGCATCCTGTGAACGAATTGAAGATCCTTCTCTCGTGGGAAAACCCATGGTGGTTGCTCACAATGATGTCTTTCGCAAGAGCATCATTTTAACGGCTTCCTATGAAGCACGTAAATATGGAATTTATACTACAATGCTCGTAAAAGATGCCATGCGTTTATGTCCTTCGCTTACCATCGTTGAACCCAAGTTCCATTTATACCAAAAACAATCGAAGATCTTTTTTGATTACCTTTATACCATTACTCCTAAAATCGAAATCACTTCAATTGATGAGGGTTATCTCGATGTAACTGAGGTGGTCAGTGGTGCGGATGCCCTCGCACTGGCGCAAAAGATTCAAGATGAACTCCTTCAAACCTATCATCTTCCTTGTAGCATCGGGATTGCTCCTAATAAGTTCCTTGCAAAAATGGCTTCTGATATGAAGAAACCTTTAGGAATTACCATCCTACGGAAGCGTGAGATTCAAGAAAAACTATGGCCACTCCCGATTAAAGCTATGATTGGCGTTGGAAAAAAGACCGAACCGCGACTTCAAGCCATTGGGATTCAGACAATTAAAGATCTCGTGAACTTTCAAGATCAAGCTCTCCTCCAAAAAACCGTGGGAACGGCTATGTATGAATATTTGCTAGAAAGAGCTAATGGACAAGATAATTCAGAAGTGAATTATCAAACCGATGACGAAGTGTCATCAATTAGCAACGCCCACACCTTCTATGTCAACGTCAACTCACCAAAAGTGATAAAAGAAACTCTCAAAGTTTTATCCAATTCTGTCAGTAATCGCCTCATGAATCGAGGGTTGTATGCATCAAATGTGGGAATCCAAATAAGGTTTGGTGATTTTCAACAAATCAATCGGAGTCGTGGACTCGTGGATGGAATTAATGATTCGGATGAATTCTGGAGTGTCATTGAAGATATTTTTGATGACTATTATGATGGCTATAGTGAAGTGCGTCTTGTCGGCGTCTTTGCGACTCGTTTTGTAACGAGTAAGGAAAAAACAAAACAAGTCACCATCTTTGATGATTTTGATAAGATTACCAAAGAACAACAACTCACTAAAATATTAGGTGCTATTAAAGATCAATATGGTCAGACCAGTATTAAAGTGGGATATTATAAATATGAGAAAAAAGAGGAAGAAGTATGAAATTAGGACAAATCAGTGAGTATTCTGTACTACGTGAAACCGATATTGGATATTTAATTACCGATGAAAGTGGTGAATATTTTCTTCATCACAATGAATGTGCAGGGCACATTCTTAATGATGGTGAAAAAGTCAACGCCTTTTTATATCGCGATAAAATGAAACGGGTGGCAGCGACCCTTCATCGTCCCTTCGCAACCATTGATGAGGGAGGTTTGTGTGAGGTCGTGGGTGTGACTTCAGCCGGTGTATTTGTGAACATAGGCATTAGTCGTGACATTCTTTTATCAAGTGATGACCTTCCTAGAGGGGGTTGGCCTCTTGTAGGGGATAAAGTATGCGGAAAACTCCATATTCGGGGACAAAACATTTATTTTCATCTCATGAACAAAACTGAAATGTTAGAGTTAAATACAGGTGTGAAATTAGAAGTCGACAAGTCTTACCAAGCTTGGGTTTATCGAATCACCGATTCTGGGATTAATTTAGTCGATGCTAATTATAACATCATCTTTATATTTTATAAGAATCTTCGCAAGTCCTATCGTTTAGGAGAACTTGCAACCTTCCGTATCACTTTCAAAAATGAAGATGATTATACGGCAACCACCATCGAGCAAAAAGAACGGATGTTAGAAGATGATGCAAATATTATTTTGGAGTATTTAAAAACACATTTTGGGGTGATGAGTTATACGAGTGATACTGACCCCGACCTTTTATACAATGTTTTTAAAATGAGTAAGTCCGCTTTTAAACGTGCTTTAGGTCATTTATACAAAGAGAAAAAAGTTATTTTACAAAATAGTAAAACAATTCTAGTGGATTACGAGTGATGATATGATACCAAGAAGAGAAAAAATTTTTTATGGCATGGGAGATTTATCGGCCAACATCATGTTTGGGGCGATTTCTTTCTTCCTTCTATATTTTATGATGAATGTGGCAGGCTTAAATGAAGTCTACACTGGATTTGTCTTTGTGATTGCAAAAGGGTGGGATGCCATCACCGATTACTTGATGGGAAGAATCAGTGATAAAACCAAATCCAAATATGGAAAACGTCGTGTCTACATGCTGTTTGGAGCGATTCCTTTTGGAGTAGCTTTTATGCTTTTGTGGTTAACTCCTGATGTCTCTGATCAAATCGCAAAATTTATCTATTTCACATTTGCTTATGTCTTGTTTTGTACCACTTGGACCATTGTTTATGTGCCTTATACGGCATTGACTGCCAATATGACACAAGATTATGATGAACGAACATCCCTTAATACCGTCCGAATCATTATGGCCAATATCGGTTTGTTAATGGGAGCTGCCCTATTTGCTCTCCTTGCAGATGGTCCTGAGAGTATCTTTTATAAACTCTTTGGTTCTTATCAAAAAGCCTATGCCATGAGTGGATTCGTCTTTGGTCTTGCTGCCATCATCATTATGTGGCTTTGTGCCCGAAATATTAAGGAACGCGTTGATCACAGTGAAGAAAATAAAGCGGGCTTTTTTAGAACCTTAAAAGAATTCTTTAAGCTAAAAGAATTTAGAAATACAACCCTCTATTATTTAATGAGTATGATTGGTTTTGATGTCATTATGGCTGTCTTTATCTTCTTAGTCAATGATTCACTAGGGTTTGGCGGCGGCGATGACTCGATGTTATTTGTTGCCCTTCCCCTTGTTGTTGCCATATCATCCGCCATTGTTTGGGAGAAACTTAGCAACCGTTTTTCAAAACATCAAGTGTATGCGGGGGCTTGTGTGTATATTTCTGTTGTTTTGATTGCTTGTATTTTTATTCCAGCACAAAGCTATTTAGCACTTTTAATTGTGTGTGCTCTCGTTGGATTTGGAATGAGTGCCATTCAAATCTTACCATGGGCTTCACTTCCTGATGTCGTCGAAATCGATGAGTATCATAATGGAGTTCGTCGTGAAGGTGCCTATTATGGGATTATCTCATTCTTATATAAAGTCGCTTCAGGGATTTCGATTGCGATTGTGACCTGGGTTTTAGGAGCTGTCGGCTATAACGAAGGAGCTGCCACCCAAACGGAAACGGCTAAAATGGCCATTCGCTTAGTGATTGGAATTCTTCCTGGTATTATTTTCTTATTATCGATTATCTTTGCTTATCGTGCTAAAATCAATCGCAAGGAATTTAATCGCGTGAAAGAAGAACTAATGCTTCGCAAACAAAACAAATAAGGAGTTACTATGCAAACTGAACTAACTTTTTGGCAAAAATTATGGCGTATTATCGGCTTGATTTTTTCAAAAATTATAAAATTCTTGAACTATATTAAATTTATGTTTACGATTCCATTGGTGGGAATGGCAGCTACTGTTTTTACGGTTGTCATCTTGCTTCTTGGGAAAACAATATTGGCTTTGATTTTGCCAGTTTGGCTCCAAATTGGACTCATTGAAACTCTTATTTCGACCATTATCTTTTTGGTTATCATGGTTGCTTTATATCGTGACAAACTGAACCATAAACGAGGATTTGATCCTGAACGAGAGACCATTGAAATTCTAGCATCTGCCCTTTTTTGGGCGATTCCGATGTATTTTATTGGCCAATTTCTGTCTGACTATTTGGGGGAATTCATTGCCACCATGAGCCTCTCTGACCTCCTGATTGAACCGATTGAGTCCATCTTTGTTCTTGCCTCTTATGCCATCTATAGTCCTCATATGTGGTTATCCAGTATTACCGGTGACTTTGGTTTATCGATGATAGGAGCTTTTGTTCTCAATATGGGGATTTTCGCTTTGATATGTTATCGTGATGTCAAGCAAACTCAGGTTAATCCATAAAAAAGCCTTTACAAAATTTTAATTTATGCTATAACCCGAGTTTGACACTTGTTATGCTATAAAAATAGTTATATATCAAAATAACCAATAAAACAAAGCAAAATAGACCTTTTTACTATCAAAAAGAATATTTTGCTTTTTTATCATTTCTCTTGACGTTA
>JAQVOS010000082.1 GCA_028702495.1 Bacilli bacterium | reverse complement strand
AAGGTATTAATAATCCCTGTGATGGTTTCCAAGTCACTCGCATCATCGTAAACGGTGATAAGAAGTGAGGATGTTAGCGTTGAATCTTCAACAACTTCGACTTCAATAGTGGTTGTACCCACCGAAAGAGCACTTACAAATCCATCTTCAACCGTTGCGACTTCGGGATTTGATGAAGACCATGTAACGGCTTGCTTGGCACCAGATGGATAGACAAGAGCCATGAGTTCTAAGGGATTATCCCCAAGTGTCATCTCATTCGCATCTTCGAGATTGACAATCTCAACCGATGTGGGAAGATAGGTTTCTTCGGGAATTGGTTTTTGACAAGCTCCTAGTCCCATAGTAACAAAGATGAAGAGTAATAATAGGATGAATTTATTTTTCATTTCGATTTTCAATTTCCTTGTGATATTTTTCTCTAAAGTATGTTTGCAAATTGTCTAAAGCTTGCAATAGTTCACTTTCTTCCGTAATGTTCATTTGACCAATAACGTGATCAATCATTTCACGATGGAATTCATCATGGATTTTTTTAACTTCTTGCCCTTTTTCGGTGAGAGTAACAAATATTTTGCGACGATCGGTATCACCATGTTCACGAATGACATATCCTTTTTTTACCAAACGATTGATGGCAATGGTAAGGGTTCCTGCAGTAATGAGTAAGGAGTTGGCAATCTGACTCATGGTTGCATTTTCCGCCTTATCAATGGCTTCTAGAACATGCATTTCATTCATCGAAATGGGGAGTCCCCGATTCTTTAAAATAATACCTTCGATGTTTACGATATAATTGAATACATTCACTAATAATTCATTGAGTGTCGATTTTACTTTTGTCATTTTTATAATCCTCATTCAATAACTTTGTTCTATTATACCACATAAACCCCATTTTCCCAACTGAAAAGTAAAAAGTCACTACGCTCGTAGTGACTTTCACACTCAAATCACAAAGTTTCCATTTTGGAATAGGATGACTTTGGTTCCATCTTTCTTCGTTCCTACCACTTCCATATCACGACTTCCAAACATAAAGTCGACATGGGCAATGGATTTATTATAACCAATGGCTTCGAGTTCGGCGTCGCTCATTCCATGGCCGCCCACGACATTCATCGTATAGGCATTTCCTAAGGCCAAATGGCAAGATGCATTTTCATCAAAAAGAGTGTTAAAGAAGAGAATGTTGCTCTTTGAAATCGGAGAATCATAAGAAATAAGGGCGACTTCTCCCAAACGGGAACTTCCTTCATCAAGTTCAAGTAAACTCTTTAATGCTTCTTTTTCACTCTTAGCGTCATACCCCACCACTTTTCCATCCACAAAATCAAGTGTGAAATCTTCAATAAGCTTTCCTTGATAGTTGAGGGGCTTTGTGGAAACAACGCGTCCATTCACTTTATGTTTATGGGGCATGGTAAAGGTTTCTTCAGTGGGAATATTAGGAGCAAACATGACATCGTTTTGACTACGTTCACCACCGCCACCCCAGATATGATTTTCCACTAAATGAACCGTTAAATCCGTGCCCAAGGCATTCTTAAAATGGAGCGATTCAAATTGGTGTTCATTTAATAAACGATTATGTTTGGCAAGAATGTGGATGTGCTCTTCCCATTCCCGAACTGGATCATTGTTATTGCGAACACGAGAAGCCTCTAGAATCTTATCAAGAAGGGTATTGAAGGCTTCTGTTTCCTCTAAATTGGGGAAGACCTTGACTGCCCATGCGATGGTTGGATAGGCAATAACACACCACTGGGAGCCATTACCCATCATATGTTTCCGATAAAAACCAACTTTCTCATTCATAACAATGGAAGATAGTTGCATTTTCTTGGGATTGACATCCTTTAAAAGTCCAGGAGTCGGAGCAGAGATTGAAATGACTGCTGCTTTTTCGCGAACAATGTATTCAAATTGGTGAAGAAGATAATCGGGAAAGGCTTTGATTTCTTCCTCTTCAACATACGTATAATAGGTCTTATTGTTGATGTCGTCACTCCAACGGACCATGACATTCTTTGCACCTGCTTTATATCCTTCCTCAACCAACAATCGGGTAAAGGGCGCACAGTCCACAGGTGAATTGATGACAAGTAGTTGTTTGGGTTGAACATTGACTCCCACTTTTACGACAAGGCTCGCATACTTTTGTAATTTTAGTAATGTTTCTTGATTCATGTTGATGATCCTTTCTTTTTTGAAGCTCTTCGATTTTGACGAATTATAGCAACTTTCTCAAGTAGAATGTGACGTAATTCATTAGCACGATCACGGAATAATAAAGCGATGGCCTCACGACTATGTCCTTCTTGTAATAATCTTTTTAAAAAATAAGGTTTATCAATGATAAAGGCGTTTTCTTTTTTACTGTAGTAAACAGAATAAACAGGAATATCTTTTTCATGTTTATCATTGAATTTTTCTGCTAAAAAGACAAATCCCGGATGATAATGGGTTAATATTTCATGATAACCCTTGGATGAATCCTCAGGAAAAATAAGAACTGGTTGCTCTTGTTCGAGATGCCTCATGCTTGTTTTAAGGGTTATTAAGAGTCGTGCATCTTCATATGATGGAATCACATTCATTGAATGATAAGCAAGCCCTGTGACGATTCCCAAAAGAGTCGCTAGAATAAAGGATTTTACCTTACCAAAACCTTGTTTTTGTTGATA
>JAQVOS010000081.1 GCA_028702495.1 Bacilli bacterium | reverse complement strand
CCTTGTTTTGTGCGAATCGAAAATTTAAAAACGGGGATAAAGTTCGTCCCTATGCGCTTTATTTTAGTGTCCCTTGGGCTCTAACCATTGTATTATTATTTGTTAATTTTCAAATTACTGGAAGTTTAATGGTTATCATTTGCTTAATTATTTATTTCTTATTTGAGGGCTTTTATACATTCTTGTGCATGCCCTATAACTCCATGGCAGCTCTCGCTACAAAAAATGATGAAGAGAGAAAATCGATTAATGCTTATAGAAGCTTGGGAGGCTGTATTGGAAGTGGGCTCGGAGCAGTCGCAATTGTTCCCCTCGTTAGATTATTTGGTGGCTTAAAGGATCATAAAATCATCAATCCAACGGATTCAAAAGCATTATTGTTTACCGCTATTGTGATGGGATTGATATGTGTAGGAGGTTCACTCTTTCATTATTTCACTTCTAAAGAAAGAGTGAAGCCTGAAGTTGATAGTAAAGAAGATAAAATTGGACTATTACAAGCTTATAAAATGCTTTTTAAATGTAAATCATGGATATTCAATATGTTCTATATCATTGGCTATGGGATAACAACATCCTTAGTCATGCAAAATGTCAATTATTATGCAGCCTATGTATTAGGAGATAGCAACAAAGCAACCCCTATTCTTGCCTGCTATTTAGGAGTGGCGATTATTACAAGTATTCTTGCACCCAAACTGGATGCTTGGATTGGTCGGAAAAAAACCATGTTACTTGCGATTGCCATCATCGTGATTGGTAAATTACCTTTTATACTGATGCCATCGCACGAATTATTCATCTATATTAATGCCTTGTCAGTTGGATTTGGTGCAACCATCACCTTTATCATGTTTAACACCAATCGAAACAATATTGCAGATGTGTTAGAGCAGCAAAACCATCGTCGAATTGATACCTTAGTCGCAGGAGGTGACAACCTCATTACAAAACTGTCTGAGGCTTTAGCGATTCAACTCATGGGAGTAGTTTATCAACTGACAAAATTTGATTCCGAAGCAACCGTGCAAAACCTTGCCACCAGAACGGCAATAGAAGGATTTCTCGGATGGGTTCCTGCCATTATCACGCTCTTGATGATATTCTTTATTATAAGAATGAATATTCCCAAAGAATTAGCGGAAGCTAAAGCTAAAAATCAATTAGAAGTGAAGGTAGAATAATGATACTCTATATTATAGGTGGATTACTCGGAATAGTCGTCATACTATTTCTCATTGCCTTTGTTCGAACATGCGTTCTACAAAAGAAAACAGCTGAGTACAATGCATCAAATGATGTGACGAGAATAAACGATTATGCCAAGAAGCTATCACTCATGATTCAAAAAGAAACAATCTCTATTCGGGGAGAAGATCAAGCGGATAAATTCCGTGAATTTCATAACACTATTGAAAGTCTTTTCCCGAATGTATTCAAACATTGTGAGAAAATTGATATTGATGGTAATTTGATTGTAAAATGGAAGGGTAAAAATTCATCTTTAGACCCCATCATGCTCATTTCTCATCAGGACGTGGTAGAAGCAACAGGTGAGTGGACCTATCCTCCATTTTCTGGGACAATTGTTGATGGAAAAATCTATGGTAGAGGATCTTGTGATGTTAAATGTGGTATCATGACCTTTTATCAAGCGGTGGAAGAACTTATTCAAGAAGGTTATGAACCAATGTGCGATGTCTATTTGGGATCTAGTTGTACTGAGGAAATTGGTGGAGATGGTGCCCCGAAAATTGTTAATTGGCTAAAAGAACATAATATACATTTGTTCATGTTATCTGATGAAGGAGGATGCATCGTTGAAGATCCCATTGGTGGCGTAAAAGGTGCCTTTGCCGCAATTGGAATATTTGAAAAAGGGTACGGAGATTTAAAACTAGTTGCAAAATCTAAGGGTGGACACTCCTCTACCCCACCTAAGAATTCACCAATCGCCCGTTTAGCTGCTTTTATTCATCATATTGAGAAGAAAAAAGTATTCAAACAAAAGTTTTCCAAAGCAGTTGATCAAATGTTTGATAATATAGCCCTGTATAGTCAAAATTTCTGGCTAAAACTGGCTCTACATAATATGTGGCTTTTTAAGCCTATTATTAAGCCAATCATTGGTTCAATTTCCGCTGAGGCTGCAGCCATGTTACAAACAACTATCTGTTTTACCATGCAACAAGGCTCAAGTGGTGCCAATGTCATTCCTCAAGAAGCATGGGTTATTGCCAATCTTAGGTATATATCACACCAAGGGCTTGTTGAGTCTAACAACATTATTTCTGAAATAGCAAAAAAGTATGACATTGAAACATCTGTAATTACGGCCAATGATTGCTCGAAATCGCTTGATTTACAAGGTATTCCTTATCAGATGACCATCGACTGTATAACCAAAGTTTTCCCTCATGCTGGAATTATGCCTTATATTGTAACTGGTGGAACGGATTCGAGATTTTTTGATTCTGTTTGCAACAATTGTGTTCGCTTCTCACCGATGATGGTGAATAAAGAACAAATGAAAGGAATGCATGGACTTGATGAAAACATCACAGCTTCTGTTCTTCCTGGAGCCGTTGACTATTATAAAGAAATCATAAAAATTCAAGAAACAAGAAAAAAATAGCATTTATTAAGATGGGTCAAATGTAAAAAGTGCGATTTCAAACAATGAAATCGCACTTAT
>JAQVOS010000080.1 GCA_028702495.1 Bacilli bacterium | reverse complement strand
TTAGTAAAATACTTAGCGTGTCAAATTTCGAAAAAGCTATAGAACTATCAGGGGGACACATTCCCCCTTACCCCTTTGAGGGTTTCTCTTTAGAAAGATTTGGTCTCACATCATTTACAATTCTTCATTTTATTTAAAGAACCTTACTATTTTATGCAAAATAATCCTTTAATTCTTCAACTGACGTAAAAATATGATCAGGTTTTAATGATGACTCATTCACATCGTGAATGGTTGTTTCACCAGACAAAACTAGTATTGAGCGAGCTTTCGCATGAATAGCCGTTGCAATGTCCGTATATAAGCGATCTCCCACCATTGCGATTTCATGATTTTCAAGATGATATTCTTTTGCAAGAATGTCAATCATATCACGATTAGGCTTACCTATATAATGGGGTTTCTTCTTCGTTGCAACTTCTAACATATCACACATGCTTCCACAATCGGGGATATAACGTCCCCCTTTAATCGGACAAACTTTATCAACATTGGTTGCTAAGAACTCAGCCCCCGAACATAAAAATTCGCAAGCACGTTCCAATTTTTGATAAGTAAGTTCACGATCGAACCCAACCACGACAATATCAGGCTTTTCCTCAACAAGCTTAACTCCATAGGATAGGATTTCTATTTCGAGGGCTTTTGTACCAACAAGGTATACCGTTTGAGAGAGACGATTTTGTTTCAAGAACAACCCCATGGCCATTCCAGAGGTAAAGACTTGATGCGCCTCACAAGGAAGGCCTAGAACCCTCATCTTTTTCACATAATCCTTCCCACTTCTAGAGGAGTTGTTCGTCAAATATACAAATTGCTTGTGGTTGTTAATTAAGGTATCGAGGAATTCTTTTGCTCCTGGAATGAGTTCATCTTCAAAATTTAAAGTCCCATCCATATCGAGTAAAAATAGTTTAATCTCTTTAAATAAATCCATATCATTCTCCATGTAGGTATATTATAACAAAAAGAGGGGATTATTTCAAGACAAACAAAAAAGCGGATATCCGCTTTTTATGCTCGAAGGAATCGATCCTTACCCATAAAGAAAATAGCTAAAGTTCCCACTCCTGAATGACTTCCAATGACAGGCCCCACATAATTAATATGAATATCCTGAATGGGAAGAACCTTCATGATTTTTTCTTTCACATAGACTGCTTCTTCATAGCAATCCGCATGAGAGATATACACGACTTGATCCTCGGGATGAACGATTGAAGTAATCATTGTTGAAACCAATGTATCTAATGAACGTTTTCTACCATGAGCTTTTCCTGTTTGAACCAGTTTTCCTTCTTTTGATACATGAAGAAGGGGTTTTATGGATAGAAGATTTCCAATAAAGGCGGTTGCAGCTGATAGTCTTCCACCTCGACGAAGATGATCCAAATCACCCACGGTAAAGAGGTGACATACATTTAATCGATTTTCTTGAATCCATTCACTGACTTCTTCTATTGTTTTTCCTTCTCGTTTGAGTTTACTGACGTAAGTGCAAAGCAACCCTTGTCCCATGGAAGCACATAAGGAATCAATGACAACAATTTTCCGTTTCGGATATTCTGTTTCGAGCTCTTTTTTAGCTCGTTCAGCACTTGAATGTGTTCCTGATAAAGCAGAAGAAAAGGTAATTAAGAGGACGTCCTTTCCTTCTTGTAAAATGGGAGTCATCGCATTCATAAATGCGACAGTGGTTACCTGTGAAGTGGAGGTTTTTTTGTGTTCACGTAACATGCTATAAAATGCTTGCGGACTGAGTTCTCTTCCGTCTAAATAATTTTGATAACTATTACCATCGACGAGAACAGAGAGAGGGACTACGTGAAGATCGAGTTGATCTGCCATTTCTTGTGTTAAATCTACACAAGAATCTGTTAACAAAATATAATCATTCATAATAACTCCTATCTAGTTTATAAAACTATTATACATTGTTTATAAAATAATGTCAACTGTTTTTATAGTATCGATTAAAAAGGATTCAAAACTCTTGTTTTTTTAATATTCTTTTGATATAATAGGTAATAAGAGGTGAGATGATGGCATCAACTGATGAAAAACTATTTGAATGGCTTACAAGTCTATCTTCCTTCAGTTTACCTTCATGGGAGGAGTTACCTGACCTTGATCTCTACATGGATCAAGTTGTCACCTATTTAGAACGAGAACTATCTCCCCTCATAGTTGAAGATGAAGAAAAAATGATTACGACATGGATGATTAATAACTATGTGAAAGGATCGCTTCTTCCCAACTCAGTGAAGAAAAAATACTCTAAGGATCACTTAGCATATTTGCTGGCCATTTGTTCAGTGAAACAGATTCTTTCCATCCCTAATATTGCAACATTATTTGAATTTCAAAAGGAACAAGCAGTCAATCCTGAAAAACTATATGCATATTTTCGCGAGAATCAATCACAAACGATGCAAGATGTCATTCATAATGCTCTTAAAAGGATGGAATACCATTCTAAAGATATAGACTCAAATCGTCTTTATCTCTATGAAATGGTTTTTAAACTTGCGATTGAAGCACAAGCTAAAAAAATAGTAGCTGAAAAAATCTTATATCTATTATCTAAGAGTGATGATTTTTATAAAGATGAAATTGCTCGTTTAACAAAAGAACAACTTGAACTACAAAAAATTGAACGTGAGCGTAAAGCAAAAAAATAAGGATTACTGACGGGTTAAAAACCAAGGCTCTTTAAAATCTTTTATGGTTTTATGGTTTTTGCGAGTTTTATGGTTTTTCTTAAAATCTTTTATGGTTATTAAAAAATTGAGTTGAAAGGATTGCTTTCTAACTCAATTTTTTGTTAGAC
>JAQVOS010000051.1 GCA_028702495.1 Bacilli bacterium | reverse complement strand
AAAAGACAAGCCCTGCTGTTTTAGGCATCACCAACTACACCGCGAGTGGTATCTCGGGTGTTTATTCAGTTTGTTGTACAGGAAGTGGTGTCATCTATCGTGGTGTGGCACACTTAAAAAGTGGCGAGATAGTTGAAATAGTGGATACCTTAGATTCAAATGATGTGGATCATTATGAATACTTTTTTGTTACTAATCGTCACGTCATTCTCGATAATGATAATAATCTCGGAGATAAATTTGAAGTCTATTTTGGCGAAGAAGACATTACCATTGAAGCAACCATTCTTCAATATGATCCTCAAGTAGACTTGGCAGTTGGAAAATTCAACCACACAAAATATATCGAACCTCTTGAATTTGCTGACTCTGATCAACTGAAGGCCGGAAATTTTGCTATAGCAATTGGCTCCCCTTCAGGGCTTGATTATTATGGAAGTATCACTTTTGGAATCATTTCATTCCCTAAACGTTACATTGCTGAAAGCAGTGGAACAGGGGTGAGTGAGTGGGATGCGGAATATGTTCAACATGATGTTGCCATCAATCCAGGAAATAGCGGTGGACCTCTCATCAATATGGCGGGTGAAATCATCGGTATTAATACAATGAAATTCGTATCTGATGAAATTGATAATATGGGATTTTCTATTCCTAGCAATCTCGTAAGCACCATCGTTCCCCTCTTGGAACAGGGAATTCAGCCTTCTCGAGCAAGACTAGGAATCATGGGACGTGAAGTTCGAAGTTTTACAACCCAAGACCACCTATCTTATGAAGTTCCCGAAGGCATTACTTATGGTATATATGTGGAAGATGTCACGGAAGGTGGGGTTGCTAGTCAAGCGAATCTTCGCACGGGTGATATTATCTTAACATTTGATGGCGTTCAGATTCGTTATTCTTATCAAATTCGTGCCATTTTAAATAATTTTGTTATTGGTAGTGGTCAAGATGCCGATATTACCATCTATCGAGATGGTGAAATTCAGACAATTACCATAACATTTTAGGTGATAATATGAGAAAAATCTTGATTTGGGTTGTGTTAATGGTCTTGGCTCTTCCTACGGGGTGTAGTTTTGGACCAAGAACTTTTGCCATTACCACCCCCACGGTGATTGAAATAAATATAGGTGAAACATCCACTCTTCCCTATCAAGGGGATTTAGAAGTCACCACGTGGGAAAATTCAAATCCTGAGGTGACTTTCCAAGATGGACTCACGATTGAAGGACTCCTTGGAGGAGTATCCATCATTCGCGCCATAAGAGAAGATGCTACACGTGAATATTATGTCATTGTGAACGAAGACATTCAATTGATTACGATTGAAGGACCTCAAAATATTAAGTTGAGTGAAGAAACAATGCTTACTGCGACCATTTCTCCGATTACGCTTAATCAAGCGGTCACTTGGCACACCAACGATTCGTCTATCGCAACGATTGATGAAGAAGGAGTTTTGTCAACGCATGATACGGGACTCGTCACAATTACTGCCCGTTCTGTATACGATCCAACGAAAGTAGCCACGCACTCAATCGTTGTTTATCAGGACATCGATTGGCCTGAAGATGGTGATATCTTCACCACCTATTTAACAAATCAAGTAACTTTGAATGCAACCCAATTTTTCCGTGTTTTTGAACCTCTCATCTCAACAGCCGAACAAAGTGTGGTTGGAGTCAACAATTATGTGTCAGGTGGTTCGGGAAGTTCTTTAAAAGAAAGTGGAAGCGGCCTCATTTATAGGCGGGATGTCATTCTAAAAACTGATGAAGTGATTAAGGATGTCACCAATGTTCATGAAGTTGATAACATTAAAGAATTTCAATACTATGTGATGACCAATCGTCATATTGTGAAGGATGCATCGAGTTTATCCATTTATTATGGGAAAGATTTACCTGAAATCAATGCAACTTTATGTCAATATGATCCGAAAATTGATTTTGCAATTATAACTTTTACCTCAAAATTGTATTTCCCGATTGCGAAATTGGGTGACTCTGATTCTATCAGTACAGGTGAATTTGTCATAACTATTGGTCATCCCGAATCTTATAACTATTTTAGAAGTGCTTCGTTGGGTATTATTTCTTATCCAAAACGTTATGTGAGTGATGATACCGATGGTGATACTGTCAATGACTGGCATTCTGAATATGTTCAACACGATGCAGCCATCAATCCCGGAAACAGTGGTGGACCACTCATCAATATGAAGGGTGAAGTCATCGCCATCAATACTACCAAAATTGTTGATAGCAAAGTTGATAACATGGGGTTTGCTGTTCCTATCAATGTTGCAAAATCATTACTACCTTTGCTTGAGGAAGGAATTCAGCCCCAACGAGCCGTGTTGGGGATCTCGGTCCTCGATGTTCGGGATGTCCTAATGGCACCACAGTTGTTCCCAGATATTACCATTCCTGAAGGCATTACTTATGGATTATTGGTTCGCGAAGTGACTGCAGGTGGACTGGGAAGTACCGCGGGAGTGCAGGTCGGCGATATCATTTTAACATTCGATGGTGTAGCCATCAATCGAACATATATGTTTAGAATTGTCCTGGTAAAACATCAACTGGGGAGCGGTGACATTGTCCCACTAGAAATTTATCGTAACGGATCGTATATGACGATCAATGTCACATTTTGAGGTGAACTATGAAAAAAATACTCATAATTTTCTTAATATTACTCAGTTTTACCCTGACTGGGTGTGGAACCCAAGAAGATAATACATTTCAAATAGTCATGGGACATGAAACCAAGACTTTAATGGTGGGCGACACCTATGTTTTATCGACCAATGCTCTTGCCCTCAATCTCGTCGATGACGTCATTTGGAACTCATCAGCTCCTGAAGTACTAAGTGTTGATCAAGGGATTGTTGAAGCTCTCACTGCAGGAGAAGCGACCATTCAAGTGCAATGTGGCGAGTTAACAGATGAGATGAATTTTGTGATTGAAGAAGAAGTGATTTCCGCCTCCATCACGATTTCAGGGCCACAAACTGTGGATATTGGGCTCACCATATCGCTTGAAGCGACCATTGCAAATTATTCGGGGAATGATCAGTTGTTATGGACTTCCTCTAATCAAACCATTGCCTCGGTTGCCAGCGATGGAACCGTAACAGGTTATGAAACAGGACTTGTTTCTATTCGTGCTACCCTCTATGCTGACCAAAGCGTTTACCAAGACTATTTGGTTTATGTACGCTTTGAAATGGAGCAGATATCAACCATTGTTAACGAAATTATTAAAACATCTTATGAACTTGATGGAACGTATGACCTTACAAGCCTCAATACCCTCATTACAACTCTAGTGACCAATACCAAAGATTCCGTTGTTGGAGTCAGTAATTATACACGTGATGCGATCAGTGGTCAATATAGTCTTGCCTCCATTGGTTCTGGAGCGATTTATTATAAAACGGTTGCGGGAGAAGTCTTTACATACCGAGTTCTCACCAATCACCATGTCATCGAAGATGCCGATCGCGTGAAAGTGTACCTTGGTTATTTAGATCAAGAGATTCAAGGGACGGTTCTAAAATCAAATGCAGATTATGATTTGGCGATTGTTGAGTTTTCATCGACCATCGATTTTACTCCCCTTGTTTTGGGGTCTATGGATGATGTTCATATTGGCGACTTTGTGGTTGCCATTGGAAATCCAACGGGATATGAATACTTTGGATCGGTTACTTTGGGCGTCATTTCTCATGGCGATCGTACCATGAGTAGCACTACCGCCCACCTCATTCAACACGATGCTGCCATCAATCCTGGTAATAGTGGGGGACCTTTATTTAGTTTAAACGGACATATCATTGGAATCAATACCTTAAAACTCGTTTCATCAGATATTGATAACATGGGATTCGCTGTATCTATCATAACGATATTAAACTTTATCAATGAATAGGAGGAAATATGAAAAAGTTTATTCAGGAATTTGGAGCCTTTATTAAGAGAGGAAATGTTTTAGACCTTGCTGTTGGACTCATTATTGGAACAGCTTTTAATGCGATCATAAAAAGCATGGTTAATGACGTCATCATGCCACTGGTTGGTTTGATTGTTGGCGATGATTTTTCACTTTTGAAAATTGTTTTAGTTGAGCAAGTGATGGATCCCCTCACTCAAGTCATCACCACCAATGAAGTTGCCATTCGGTATGGCGCTTTTATCCAAACCATTATCGATTTCTTACTGATTGCTTTATCAATTTTTGTGGCGGTAAAGATCATTAGTGCAGCCCGTGCACGGATCGAAAAAGCCAAAGAAAAACTGCGTAAACAAGAAGAAGCAGAAGCTGTCTTGGAACCTGTAGTTGTCTCTGAACCCAAACCAACAACAGAAGATCTTCTTACTGAAATTCGCGACCTATTAAAACAAACAAAAGAGTAAAAAAAGTTCCCTCGAGGGAACTTTTTTCTATGAAATGAGCGATTCGATGATCCAATCAACTTGTTCTTGAGGCGTTTTGTTCGTGTAAACATGGGGACCAATGGCATACACACCTGGGCATGAGGTTTCAAAGTTGGCATTGGTAACAACCCAATTGCCCTCCCGTAGGACGTCAAAATGTTGAAAGTGATCCGTAATGATGACTTCTCCTGTATCGTCTTCATGGGTCTTATGATTCATCCATGGGGTACTACTTGGTACTTGTTTGATGGTATAGGGAGAAATATCTGGAAGATTTAATGGAAAATCAGAAATAATTAGGATTGAATAAAACATTTTTATCACCCTCTCTATTATAATGGATTCATTCTATTTTCTCAACTCTTTTTTCATCTTTGTTACTATTGAAAAGTTGTTAATTTTGTGATAGAATAGTAAAAGAATGAAAGGAATAAAACTATGGGATTAACTGCTGGAATTATTGGCTTACCAAATGTTGGAAAATCAACTTTATTTAACGCCATCACCAAATCGAAGGTGTTAAGTGCGAATTATCCATTCGCAACGATTGAACCCAATGTTGGCGTCGTCAGTGTCAAAGACGAAAGATTGGACCGGATTGTTGAAATTGTGCATCCACGGAATGTAGTCTACACGGCATTTTCTTTTACCGACATTGCTGGGCTTGTTAAAGGAGCTTCCAAAGGGGAAGGCCTAGGAAATCAATTTCTTTCACATATTCGCGATGTAGATGCCATTTGTCATGTTGTGCGCTGTTTTGAGGATAAAAATATCATACATGTATACAATAAAATTGATCCACTCGATGATATCGAGACCATTAATCTTGAACTAGCTCTCGCTGATTTGGAAGTCATTGAAAAACGGCTTCCTAAAATAGAAAAGAAAGCTCTTCTTAAAACCGATGAAGAGGCAGTCAAAGAATTTGATATCTTAAGTCGTATCAAACACTCATTAGAGCAAGGCAGTAGTGCGCGTGAAGCAAATCTAACAGCTATTGAAGCCGCTACCATTAAAAACTATAACTTTTTAACCATGAAACCGATGATTTATGTCTTAAACATTGCTGAGAGCGATATTGGTGAGGATAATGACCATGTGAAGAACGTGAAAGCGTATGCTGCTCTACATCAAATCTCGACCGTTACCATCAGTGCCAAGATTGAAGAAGAATTGAGTGAACTTACAGATGAAGATCGTATTCTTTTCCTCGAGGAATTAGGTCTAGAGGAGAGTGGCCTCGATCAATTGATTAAAAAAGCCTATCAATTATTGGGATTACAAACCTTCTTTACCGCGGGTGAAAAGGAAGCCCGTGCTTGGACTTTCCACAAAGGAATGAAAGCACCAGAATGTGCTGGGGTCATTCATACCGATTTTGAAAAAGGATTCATCAAAGCCGAAGTCACCTCTTACCAGGATTTTATCCAATATGGAGGACTTCAGAAAGCAAAAGAAGCTGGGAAAATGCGTCTTGAAGGAAAAGAATATGTCTTTCAAGACGGGGATATTACAGTCTTCCGGTTCGGTAGTTCGTGATGAAGGCGTATTTATTAAGTGTGGGTGATGAGGTTCTTTCAGGGAAAGTCATTAATACCAACGCCGCTTATCTCGCTTCAGAACTGGAAAAATGTGGTATCTCCACCGCTAAAGGGATTGTAGTGGGTGATGATATTTCAATTATCCAATCGATCGTTTACGAATTTTTAGCGAGTGATGCCACTCTTCTCATTTCAACAGGAGGTCTTGGTCCGACGCATGATGATTGTACAAAAGAAGCCATTTGTGAAGCCCTAGGACTAAAACTCGTTTTTAACGAGAGAGCATCACAGGACCTATTTCATTACTTTTGGACTGTGAAAGAAGATTGTAACGCAAAACAAGCCTATTTTCCCGCCAATTCACACATTATTACCAATCCCATCGGAAGTGCCGATGGGGTCATTATTGAACATTTGGATAAAACAATCATCTTATTGGTTGGTCCATCGATTGAGATGCAAACCCTCTTTCAAAGAGATGTGAAACCCTATTTACATGGAAAATCAACGCCACCCCTCCTTCAAGATTATTGGGTGATGGGTGAAAGCGAATCCTATTTTGAAAATATCCTTGTGCCCCTACTCAAAGATTTTCCTGATGTTCAATGCAATCCTTATGCAGGATTAGGCATCATCCGTTATCGACTGATGGCAGAGCCTATCCATGAAGCAAAGTATCTCAAAGCAAAGAGTCTATTTGAAGCGGCTCTTGCCCCTTATATCATCAGTCAGAATCAAGAAACCATTGAAGAACTTATTGTAAAACTACTGGGTGAACGTCATGAAACCGTCAGTTGTGCCGAAAGCATGACCGGAGGTCTCATTGCTCAAAAACTAACCTCAGTGCCAGGAGCCTCTCGGGTTCTTCATGAAAGTTATGTGGTTTATAGTGATGCTGCAAAAATGAAAATATTGGGTGTTTCACCCCAAACATTAGAAAGCTATACTGCGGTATCAAAGGAAGTCGCCCAAGAAATGGCGGAAGGCCTCTATCAAGTGACAAAAACACCCTTAACAATTGCCATTACGGGCTGGGCTGGACCTGACGGACCCGCTGTCGGAACGGGATGGATTGCCATTCGTTACCACGAACAGAGGGTTCTAGAAGCCTTCCATGTTCATGGTAATCGTGAGATGATCCGTACAAAAGCTTGCAATCGACTGTTATATTATGCTTATGTCATGATGAGAAAAGGAGTTCTATGAAACGTCTCACGAAAGAAAAATTCAAAGAAGTTTGGAAACAATTTATACAATACTTAGTAAAGACAACGAATGGTATGGCTCATGGATTATTTGCAACCCTTATCATTGGGACTATTATCGGAACCATTGGAAATTTTTTTCCAGTTGGTGGTTTTTTGAATACTCATTTACTAACCCTCAACCAAGTTCTAAAATATGCAACAGGTGTTGGGATTGGGATGGGAATCGCGATGAGTCTAAAGATGGATGGTTTAAAACTCATTACCGTTTCAGTTGCCGGAGCGATTGCCTCATATGTAGCAACCCCCGTGGGAATGAAAATTGGTGATCCCCTTGCGATTTATTTCGTCGTTATTTTTACAAGTCTTTTTATAAATCTCATTCTCAAGAAAAAAACCCCCGTCGATATTATTCTAGTGCCTTTAGTGGGAGTCATCATTAGTTATACTTTAGCTGTTCTCATTACAGGACCTATTTCTTATGTTACAACAGGTGTTGGCGCTCTTGTTTACAATGCCACCGAGCTTCAACCGCTTCTTATGGGCATCATTATTTCCGTTTTGATGGGAATGGCCTTAACGGCTCCGATTTCTTCCGCAGCCATTGCGATGAGTATCAATATGGGTCCCATTGGCTTTGGTGCCAGCGTCATCGGATGTAGTGTTCAAATGATTGGTTTCGCCGTGATGAGTCGAAAAGATAATTCCGTCGGTGTTTGTGTATCCGTTGGGATTGGGACAAGCATGTTACAATTTAAAAACATCATTAAAAAACCAATAATTTGGTTACCGACCATCATTGTCAGTGCCATCCTTGGCCCGATTGCTACCACCATTCTCCAAACACAGTGTAACAATGTTGGTGCTGGGATGGGAACCAGTGGTCTTGTGGGTCCCTTACAGACGCTTGCGACGATGTCGTATTCTTTAGAAGGGTGGTTAAGTGTGGGAATACTCATGATTCTTGCACCTGTTTTACTGGTCTGGGGACTAGATCTCTTGTTTAGAAAAAACAAGTGGATTGTCGCTGGCGACTTAAAAATCTAAAAAATGTCTTGGAATAAAGCATCATACATGATATAATATACATATGCAAAATAGAGGAGGACAATTATGACAGAAAACAATTATATCAATCAACAATTGCTTGAGCAAATTCAAAAAGCTCAAAATATTAAGATAAATCAAATTAAAGCCGTTTTGCAATTGATTGAAGATGGATCAACGGTTCCATTTATTGCTCGTTACCGTAAAGAAGCAACTGGTGGCCTTGATGAAGAACAAATTCGTGCCATCTATAAAGAATGGGAATATGGGCAAAAACTAGCCGAACGTAAAGAAGATATCATGCGTTTGATTGAAGAAAAGGGTAAACTCACCGAAGAATTGAAAAATGAAATTATTCAATCCAATAAGTTATCCGAACTTGAAGATATCTATCGTCCCTTCAAAGAAAAGAAGAAAACACGTGCTACTGAAGCAAAACGTAAAGGGTTAGAACCTCTTGCTGAATACATTATGAGTTTTCCTTTAGAAGGGAATCCCGAAGAAGTGGCGCTTGCCTATGTTACCAAAGAAGTGACTGAAGAACTAGTTACTCAAGATTTGGTTGTAAAAGATGTGAAGGAAGCTCTACAAGGTGCCGAAGACATCATCGCTGAAACCATTAGTGATGAAGCCAAATATCGGAAATGGATTCGTGGTTATTTTGAGCGTAAAGGTCTTATTGCTTCAGAAGTGAAAGATGAAACCTCGGATGAAAAACGTGTCTATGAAATGTACTATGCCTATCAAGAACCCATTAGTGAAATTAAACTTCATCGTGTTTTAGCCATCAATCGTGGCGAAAGTGAAAAAGTTCTTCGTGTATTTGTGAAAGAAGAAACCGACATCATCTATCGCTTCTTAAAACGTCATATCATACCTGTTGAAAATTCTGTGACCGTTCCCTACGTTGTTTTAGCCATCGAAGATGCTTACAAACGTCTTATTAAATCATCCATTGAACGTGAAATTCGTGCGGATTTAAAAGAGAAAGCCGAAGATCAAGCCATTCATGTTTTTTCTGAAAACTTGAAAAAGTATTTACTGACACCACCGATGAAGGGAAAAGTTGTTTTAGGCATTGACCCAGCCTATCGGACAGGATGTAAATTAGCGGTTGTTGATGCCACTGGGAAAGTCTTAGAGATTGGGGTTATTTATCCTCATCAAAAGAATAAGGAAGAGAACGTTCCCGTTGAACGCTATGAAAAAGCAAAAATGGATGTCATCAAACTGGTCAATCAACACAAAGTAGAAGTTATTGCCATGGGAAATGGAACCGCTAGCCGTGAAACTGAAAGTTTTGTGGCCGATGTCATCAAATTCGCAGAAGAAAAACAACTTATTTCACATCCAGTATCTTATATTATTGTCAATGAAGCGGGTGCTTCGATTTATTCTGCCAGTGATTTAGCACGGGAAGAATTCCCTGATTATGAAGTTGAACAACGTAGTGCTGTTTCCATCGCTCGTCGTTTACAAGATCCTCTTGCTGAACTTGTTAAGATTGATCCTAAATCCATCGGTGTTGGTCAATATCAATATGATGTCACCCAATCAAAACTTTCCGCATCGCTTGATTTCGTTGTTGAGACAGCTGTTAATAGTGTTGGTGTTAATGTCAACAGTGCTTCTGTATCCTTATTACAACGCGTCTCTGGGTTGAATGCGAAAACAGCCAAACAAATCGTCCATCATCGTGATGAAAATGGAGAATTTGTTTCCCGAGATCAATTAAAAGAAATCAAAGGTGTCGGTCCTAAAACGCTTGAGCAAGCCATCGGGTTCCTCCGCATTCCTGCTGGATCTGAAAAACTCGATATGACTGCCATCCATCCAGAAAGTTATGAAAATGCCAATAAAATTCTTGTTAAACTTGGATTTACCAAAGAAGACATTGGTACTCTTGAATTGGTTGAGGCTATAAAGAAATGCGATCGTAAGCAATTGCGCGAAGGTCTAGAGATTGGCGAATACACCTTTAACGATATCCTGGATGCTTTTGTTGCTCCACTTCGTGATCCTCGTGACCAATTTGACAAGCCTTTACTCCGTGGAGATGCCCTTCATTTAGAAGATCTTCAACCAGGCATGGAATTACAAGGGACCGTACGAAATGTTGTCGATTTCGGTATCTTTGTTGACTGTGGCGTGAAGGAAGATGGTTTGGTTCATATTTCCAAAATTCGTAAGGGATATATCAAACATCCACTGGATGTTGTCGGTGTTGGCCAGATCGTGAAAGTATGGGTTGTGAGCGTTGATTTGAAGAAGAGTCGTTTAGAACTTACCATGATTAACCCTACTCCCAATAAAAAATAATATCATTTTGACCCTCTCTAGAGAGGGTCTTCTTTATAAAAAATCATCAGTAATAATATAAAACTCATTTTACAAATCCGATAGAAATGTGGTAAAATAGAAAGGGTGAAATGATGAAGTTGAAGCAAATCGTTGAAATACTTGCAAAATCTATAAAAGAGTGCCACTTGGTAGAAGCACTTTATGTAAAAGGGTCTATTGCCCGGAATGAAGAAGATGAATACTCCAATATTAACCTGGTTTGTGTGGTTGATGAAGCGAATATTTTAACTTTTCAGGAGAAAAAACTTGACCTACTACGTTCCTATCAAGAAATACTATATACTCATGAAGCACCCACTCTTCCACTTGTCATCATTTATGAGGATGGGACCGAGGTGGATTTAACGATTGTGGATTCAATTGCTCTTCATGAAACGGATTCTTTTCAAATTTTATTTGACCCCAAAGGACTTTTAAAACATCTCATTGTTCAACCCCTACAATTAACAGATGAGGATGTTCGATTACTCATTGATCGATTCTCATATCAAATGTTTGAATTTGCGAAAGCCTATTGCCGAGGAGACGGTTTATATGCCCTTCATTTGGCTTATGCCCTCCATCAGGCGTATACCCAATTATATCGATATGTCAAACAACCCATCTATTCTAAAATCCCGAGTAAAGGGTTTTTAATGAGTTTGAATCATGAGGACAAAGAAGCATTTTTGGCCACCAGTCGCTTACTGAGGTATGACACGTCCCTTCAAGCAACCCAAAAAATCGTTGAAGCGATGCAACAGGTCATCGTGAATTTGCCCTTAATGATTACTATAGCGATTAATTATGTCTTTTTCGAATATGGTAAACGGAAAATAT
>JAQVOS010000050.1 GCA_028702495.1 Bacilli bacterium | reverse complement strand
TATAAGCAAGTCAATTTTATGAAATACTTATCTTCCATTAAATATAGTGTTTAAATGAATAAAGACTTATCTGAAGGTTGTAAACTTTAGATAAGTCTTTTATCGCATAACAAGTGTCAAACTCGGGACCTCCTGATTGAACCGATTGAGTCCATCTTTGTTCTTGCCTCTTATGCCATCTATAGTCCTCATATGTGGTTATCCAGTATTACCGGTGACTTTGGTTTATCGATGATAGGAGCTTTTGTTCTCAATATGGGGATTTTCGCTTTGATATGTTATCGTGATGTCAAGCAAACTCAGGTTAATCCATAAAAAAGCCTTTACAAAATTTTAATTTATGCTATAATAAATGGTAGTAATAGCTAGTGATATAAGAGAGCATGAATGATGATTTCAAGAGAGAAACGGGTCGGTGCAACGTTTTATGATGATTCATGGAGACACTTATGGAGGTTCTTCACGGACGAGATGGTTTGCGTTAAAAACTACAAGTGCATCAGTCTGATGAATTAAGGTGGCACCGCGGTTTACAATCGTCCTTATTATGAATAAGGACTTTTTTTATTAGGAGGAAAGTATGGCCAGTTATCAAAAAGTTAAAGGAACACAAGATTTTTTTGGTCTTCACAGCAAAAAATTACGTTTATTAGAAGCAAACATTAAAAAAACGGCAGAAAGTTTTGGCTTTCAGGAAATGAAAACGCCAATAATCGAACACACAGAAGTCTTTACACGAAGTGTTGGCGATGACAGTGATATCGTATCCAAGGAGATGTATACCTTCGAGGATCGTGGTCATCGTAGCATTACCCTACGTCCTGAAGGGACAGCTCCTGTTGTTCGCGCTTATATCGAAAACAAATTGTATGGAAATGGCAATTCCATCTCTAAATATTATTATGTCGGTCCAATGTTCCGTTACGAACGGCCTCAAGCAGGTCGTTATCGTGAATTTCACCAATTTGGTGTTGAAGCCATTGGACATGGCTCGCCACTTTTGGATTGTGATGTCATCATCAGTGCCTATCGTTTATTTCAAAAGTTGGGGATTTCTCACATTACCCTTAAGATTAACTCGATTGGTGATTTTGAATCACGTAGTTACTATCGAAATGCTCTAGAGGTTTATTTTAAAGAGCAGTTAGAGGGGTTATGTGGGGATTGTCATCGTCGTTATGAAAAGAATCCTATGCGGATTTTAGATTGTAAAGTCGATAAAGAGAACCCCATTTTAAAGAATGCTCCCAAAATCAAAGATTATCTAAACGAAGCATCACGTGAGTACTTTTCTGAAGTATGCAAGATTTTAGATCGTTTTCAAATCAAGTATGTCGTGGATGAGGGTTTGGTTCGAGGACTCGATTATTATACCGACACTGTCTTTGAATACATCATGGAAAGCGATGATGAACTGAATGGCTTAGCCATTTGTGCGGGGGGAAAATATGGAGGCTTAGTGCATGAACTAGGTGGACCAGATCTTCCTGGAATCGGATATGCTTTTGGATTAGATCGGATTATTAGCATCCTTGATACGCAAAATAAATGGGGAACCATCGATACAAGCATTGATGCCTTTGTCATTGGTCTAGATCCCGAATCAAAACTCATGGCTTTAGAAGTGGCAAATGAATGTCGTGATGCGGGGTTAATTGTTGAACTTGATTATCGTTCAACCATCTTAAAAACCCAATTTAAAACTTCGGAAGCTTTTAATCCTAAATACTTCATCATCATCGGTGAAGAAGAACGTGAATCTAGAATGATTACCATTAAAAACTCTCAAAATAAAACGCAAGAACGCATTGCCATGTCAATGTGTGCCTCATGGATTAAGGAGAATCGTTAAATATGCGTACTTATAAAAATAATGAACTTAGAATGAATCATATTGGTCAAACAGTAACCCTTGTTGGGTGGGTCGCTAAAGTCCGTAATTTAGGAGGGCTCCTATTTCTCGACTTACGCGATCGCTATGGTATTACCCAACTCACGTGTAAACCTGAGAATCCCATACATAGTCTAGCGGAAACGCTCAGAAATGAATATGTCATTCAAGTGACGGGAATCGTTGTCGAACGGGAAAGTAAAAATCCCAACATGGAAACAGGGGACATTGAAGTTGAAATCAAACAACTTAACCTTTTAAGTGAAGCCAATACTCCACCCATAATCATCGCGGACAAAACCGATGCTTTGGAAGATTTCCGGATGAAATATCGATATTTGGATTTAAGACGTCCAATGATGCAAAAGAATCTCATGCTTCGCCATCAAATTACGCGGGCTGTTCGCAACTATTTTGATGCCTTAGATTTTATCGAAATCGAAACACCTGTCTTTGGAAAATCAACTCCAGAAGGCGCAAGAGAATACATCGTTCCCTCCCGGGTTCATCCTGGAGAATTCTATGTTCTTCCCCAATCGCCACAAGTCTATAAACAACTCCTTATGGTTGCAGGGTTTGAAAAATACTATCAAATCGTTAAATGTTTCCGCGATGAAGACTTACGCGCTGATCGGCAAATGGAGTTTACCCAAATTGACCTTGAAATGAGTTTTGTTGATGAAGAAGATATTTACAAAACCATTGAAGGAATGATGAAAAAAATCTTTAAGGATGCTCTTGGTCTTGATTTAGTAACCCCATTCAAACGCATCTCCTTTGATGATTCTATGGAACTTTACGGCACAGATAAACCCGATTTACGCTTTGATTTACCACTTACCAATCTTTCCGCATTTGCTAAAGATGTAGAGTTTATCGTTTTCCAAGAAGCATTAAATGAAGGTGGCATCGTCAAGGGATTAAAGATTCCTCATGCCGCTACCCATTATTCACGCAAACAAATCGATGCATGGACTGAAGATATTAAGAAGTTTAAAGCGCGTGGACTCGCTTGGTTGAAATATGATGGTATCACTTTAACTGGAAGTATTGTAAAATACTTAAGTGAAGACCAAAAAGCATCCCTCATGCAATTGTTCGCTCTTGAGAAAGACGACATGGTCGTGATTTGCGCTGGAAAGAAAACAATTGTTAATCCAAGTTTATCCTATGTTCGTAACTTTGTTGGACGCGACTTAGGACTAATTGATGAATCTCGTTATGAAATATTATGGATTGTTAATTGGCCATCTTTTGAATATAATGAGGAATTGGGCCGCTATCTCGCCGCTCATCACCCCTTTACTTCCCCAAAAGATGATTCAAAAGATTTAATTTTAACTGCTCCTGAAAAATGTTATTCTAAATGTTATGACATTGTTATGAATGGATATGAACTAGGAAGTGGATCTATCCGGATTCATGATCAAAAATTACAAGCCGATATGTTTAGAGCCATTGGATTATCAGAAGATAACATTAAACGTAAATTCGGATTCTTTGTTGATGCTTTAAAATTTGGTACTCCCCCTCATGGAGGAATTGCACTAGGACTTGACCGCTTGGCCATGATCTTAACTCATTCGAGTTCGATTCGTGATGTCATTGCTTTTCCTAAATCAGCGAATGCCATTGACCTCATGACCGAAGCCCCATCTCCTTTGGATCCCAAATTATTAGCCGATTTAAAGATCAAAGTCGATCAATGATTTTCGAACGCTTAATCCCCCTCTATGGGGAAGAAGGAATCCAAAAATTAGGGAAAGCACGCGTTGCCGTCATCGGATTAGGGGGAGTTGGAGGCATTGCCTGTGAAGCACTCGCTCGTTCTGGGGTGGGTCATCTTTTAATTTGTGATTTTGATCGGATTGAGGCCTCTAATATCAATCGTCAAGTGATTGCAAATCAAGAAACGCTTGGAAAACTAAAAGTAGAAGTTATGCAACAAAAAATTAAAGCGATTAATCCTGATTGTGAAGTCATTCCTTATGCTGTCCCTTATCATAACTTCTTAGTAAGTGAACATATTGATTACGTCATCGATGCCATTGATGATGTTGCCGCGAAAAAAATGCTCATCAGTGACTGTTTATCGGCAAACATCAATTTTATTAGTTCAATGGGAGCTGGGAACAAACTTAATCCTGAGCTGGTAAAAATCATGAATATTCGTGAAACAACTCATGATCCTCTTGCTCGCATCATCCGAACACATTTTCGAGAAAATTCTTTTAAAGTAGTTGCTTCAACAGAAGAAACAAAGCGAACACCCAACCAAACGATGATTGGCTCCTATATGCCAGTCGTTGCGACGTTTGGGTTACTAGCAAGTCACTATATTACTCATGAAATATTAAGGAGGCCTTTATGATTTTTTTATCAAGTCAAGTCGCACAATGGCTCATAATCATTGGGGCAGTTTTCTTTTTTGTCATTCCGTTTCTCATCAATCGGAACATCAAAGTTCCGAAAGGCACGGTACTACCTGATAAATGTCATAGCTGTTCGATTGAAGGATGTCTTGTGAAAAGTGCAGATCCTGAAGAAGTGAAAAAAGAGTTAAGAGCTGAATTAGAAAAATGCGAGGTGCCAAATGAAAAGAACTGATTACATCTCATGGGATACTTACTTTATGGGCGTTGCTTTAATGTCAGCGATGCGTAGTAAAGATCCGAATACCCAAGTAGGAGCTTGTATTGTCAATGAAAAGAAACGCATCATTGGAATTGGTTATAATGGCTTTCCTGTTGGGTGTGATGATGATGAGTTTCCATGGGAAAATAATGGAGATTTCTTAAATTCAAAGTATCCTTATGTGGTTCATGCTGAACCCAATGCGATTTTGAATGCCAGTTGCTCTTTGGAAAATGCGACATTATATGTGACCTTATTTCCTTGCAATGAATGTGCAAAGTTAATCATTCAAAGCGGGATTAAAGAAATCGTCTATCTATCGGATAAATATGAGGGAACGGAGCCAGATCTAGCCAGTAAAAAAATGTTAGAAGCAGCTAAAGTTCAAACTAGAAAAATGCAACCTTTAAAAATTGTGATTGAAGAGGACACCCTATGAAACAATTCTTAAATGAAACATGGGATCGCTTCATCCATTTGCGAGGTTGGAAGCGCATTACCGCGTTTTCACTTCTTGTTTTATATGTGTTTATTGCTTTTATTTCTCTTGTTCCCGTCAATTATATTTGTCTCACTCCAGGAGATATTACTCCCGTTTCTTCAACAATCACCATTTCTTCGAGTGAAGAAACGAATGATATGTATACCGTTTCGGTATATGAAATGCGAAAAATCTCAATTCTTCATTACTGGTTAGCACTACTAAACCCTGAAGTTGAAGTGAGTGCCTATAATCCCGCAACATCCTTAAGTGATGATGAGGAAGCCTATCAAGGGGAACTCATGAAACAAAATAGCATCACCAACGCCATCATTATGGCTTATGTGGAAGCAGCCAAATATAATGATGACATCGCGATTGATTATACATTTAACGGACTCGTTGTCGTTGGTATTGATAAATGGACCGATCCAGATCTTCATTTGGGGGATGTCATCACCCATATTAATGATACTGCGATTACCTCATACCAACAGTTCATTACTGTTATTCGACCCATTCTTCAAAATGCAGCGATTCCATCTCTTGAAATGACCTTGGTGCGTAATGACCTTGAAAGTACCGTTGAAGTAACAATTCAATCGGAGATCATTGACGATGAACCACAACGCTTTTTAAGTTTATTAGTATATGAAGACTACACCATTCATTCAACCAATCCGCGTTTTGAAGAAAAAGAAGCAGTTACCAGTGGCCCTTCAGGAGGGCTCATGCAGGCTCTTGCTGTCTATGACGCCATTACTCCAGGAGATTTGACCCGTGGACTGCGCATCCTTGGAACTGGCACCATTGAAGTTGATGGAACTGTGGGCGCCATTGGAGGTGTCAAACAAAAAGTGATTACCGCAGACTTATACCATGCCGATTACTTTTTTGTTCCCAATGAAAATTATGAAGAAGCCATGTCTCAATATGAGAAACTTGACAATCCTACTTTTCCCGCACCGATTGCGGTGGGAAGTTTTAGCGATGCGGTGGCTTTCTTAGAAGGGTTGGTGGATTAGTATGTCACTTTGGAAACAAGGAAAACAAGATATCAAAGCGTACTACGAATTAAAACTCAGTAAGAAAACAGATTACAAAGCTTTTTTACTCGCCATTCCCTTAACAGCCATCGTTATTTTACCATTTCTTTTAATTCTCATTCAATTTTTCAAATTATACTATTATGATTTCGTCGTGCGTTTTTTCTTAGGAATCGTCGCTTGGATGCTCCTCATGGTGTGTAATGGGTTATCAAACATGTTTATGATCATGCTTGCAAAACGATACTACCCTGAAAATCCAACACTCATGAAGCTTTCGGAACGTGCTGTCTTTGTATACCATACCTTTGATGTGTTTTTTGGGGTATTCACCCTCATTCTCATCATCTATTTTGGAGTCGCCTAATGAGTGAGAAGATAAAAATGTATATATTAGCAATTATTCTCATTATTGTCGGGATTGTTATTGATCAAGTAACGAAAGCCATCGTGATTAAACACATTTTTACGGGGACCTATAATGGTGCTTTACCTATAACAAATGATATTACTGTGATTGAAGGATTCTTTAAAATCACATATGCCGAAAACACAGGCGGAGGATGGAGCATCTTCCAAGGAAAATTATGGTTCTTTTACATTGTTACCATCATCGCCCTCATTGCTTTTGGTTATTTTATGAAGGATCTTAATTTTCAAAAGTACCCTATCTATAGTATTTCACTCATCCTCATGATTATTGGAACCATTGGCAACTTTATTGATCGAATCATCCATCAATATGTTGTTGATTTTCTTGATTTTATCATTTTTGGTTATGATTTCCCAACATTCAATTTTGCTGATATGTGCTTAACTACTGGTGTGATTGGACTCATGATCGCTATTGTCTTTCATAAAAGTCCCGCTTAAGGAGGGGTATCATGAAAAATTATGAGTTCCTTTTTGAAGGAACCCCCAATCGACTCGATAAGTTTTTAGTAGCACAAATTTCCGATATGACACGTACCCAAATTCAACTTCTCATTGAAGATGGAAATGTGACCGTCAACAATCAAGAGAAGAAGGCAAATTATCAGTTGAAACCAAACGACCACGTTGTGCTCACTTTAAAAGAACCGGAAACAACAAATGTTCTTCATCAAGACATTCCTCTAGATATTTATTATGAAGATTCAGACCTTATTGTTGTTAATAAACCTTCAGGAATGGTTGTCCATCCTGCCGCAGGGAATAAGGAAAATACCTTAGTGAATGCTCTTCTTTATCACTGCAAAGATTTATCTGGAATCAATGGCACCTTACGTGCTGGAATTGTTCATCGCATTGATAAAGACACTTCAGGACTTTTAGTAGCCTGTAAGAATGATTTCACTCATAAACATTTAAGCAAGCAGTTTGCTGAAAAAACGGTCAAACGTGAATACATTGCCATTTGTTGTGGCGTGATTCCTCACAATGTTGGGCTCGTTGATGCTCCCATCGCGCGTGATCCTGAAAAGCGCCAACAAATGGGCATTGTCAGTTCTGGTAAGAAAGCCATCACCCACTTTCAGGTCATAGAGCGATTTAAACATCATACATTGGTGAAGTTAGTTTTGGAGACTGGAAGAACTCATCAAATAAGAGTTCATATGAAATACATTGGGTATCCTATATGTGGGGATCCTATTTATGGTCCAAGAAGCGAAGTTGTTCCGGAAGGACAGTATCTTCATGCAAAAAGTTTGGGATTCTATCATCCTCGCCTACAAAAGATGCTTGAATTTGAAGCCCCTCTTCCTGCATTCTTTCAGAAAAAACTAAACGAACTAAGTGAAGAGTCGTAAGAAAAACACCAGCAATTAGAAGCTGGTGTTTTTGCTTTGAACTTTTTCGGTATTTTTAAAATTGACTTTCGCAATCTTATATAGAATTTCTTTTGAAGAATCAGTTAGGATTTCTTGAATCACTTGGTCAACAGGAGCCCCTGCTCCCTTAGGAAGAGGAAAACCCATTTCTTTTTCAAGAGAATCCATCGCTTCAAGAAAAGTAAAACGAGCAATAATCGAAGCAGATGCAACAGAAAGATACTGATCTTCCGCTTTTTCGATGAGTTCGATTGGAACTCCGAGTGGCGCTTGATGAGATAGATATCGCTTAAAGTGCTCAGAAGTTGTAAATGCATCAACAATAATACGATCATAATGAAGTTTTTTATTGAGCATTTTTTGAATGGCTCGATGATGCAAAATGGCTTTAATTTTATTCATATTCATGTCGGGAATCTTCATGACTTCATTGTATTCAGGATTGTTAAGGGTGACGACACTATAATGGATTCGCCCCATGATGAGGGGAGCTAGGAGCCTAATTTTACGATCCGATAATTGTTTAGAATCGCGAACTCCGAGACTCATAAAATAAGAAAACTCCTCAGGAGGGACTAAGCAACAGCAAACTACAACAGGACCAAAATAGTCTCCGGTTCCGACTTCATCGCTTCCAATGATGGCAAGTTTTAAAGGAGAATCGATGACTTCCCCCTGTTCGAGAAGTTCATCAATTTCGTATTTCACCATCATAGCCACCTCTCCTTGAAGAAGAAGTTTACCCGTTTTGTATAAAGTGAGGGTGACTCCTTGTACTTTTGCCCGAAAAAGAGCATTTGGATTGTTGTTCTCTAACGCACTAGACTGGTAGTGGGTCATGAGGAGCTCTATTTCCCTAGAATTAAGAGAGATTGTTACATTCATTGTGTATCACCTTCTTCATTATAGCAAAAGGATTGCATTCATGCAAGTCATTTTGGGGTCTTGTGAAAAAAGACATTTTTTGGTATAATGAAGATACTTGGAGGACACCCTTGTGAGACAATATAAAAAAGATAACCCTCTATCCTATGCCCTTGGTATGACTTTGGTTTTTGAACTTATTCAATCTCATCCCAAACAAGTTCGTGAGGTGTATTTTCATACGAAACATCGACCGAATGAACATACCGAAAAGTTAATCCGTCAACTTAATGATTATCATATTCCTTATCAAGAACAAGATAAGATTTTTAATATTTTATCCCCCAAAGATAATTGTTTTGTCATTGCAGCTTTTGAGAAGTACGAAAGTTCGTTTTCAAAAGGGAAGTCACACATTGTTCTTGTGGAACCGGAAAACGCAGGAAATCTAGGAACCATTATCCGCACTGCTTTGGGATTTGGGATAGATCACTTGGTATTAATCGGAAAACACGTGGATTTCTTTGATCCTCGTGTTATTAGAGCTTCTATGGGTGCAATCTTCCATGTGAGAATCGTAACATACCCAAGTTTTGAAGCCTATAAAATGGATTATTCCAGCCAACACTTTTATCCATTTATGCTTCAAACCAATCAAATATTAGGAAGTGCTCCAATTGAATCCCCCTATAGCTTAATCTTTGGCCCTGAAAGTCAAGGACTTGATGATGGCTTTTTATCGATTGGAACACCCATTCGTATTGCTCATAACAAAGCAATCGATAGTCTAAATATTACCAGTGCCATTAGCATTGCTCTTTATGAAGCCACAAAGCAAGAATTCATCTCCAAAGGAACCCATCATGAATAAATATTTAAAAATATTAGAGTTTGATAAAATCCTCACATTAGTGGAAGCCTATGCCAATCTTGATGCCGCCAAGGAAAAGATTTTAGCACTTCCCTTGTGGGATGAAGCAGATCTCATCGAAAGAATGTTATTAGAAGTAGATGAAGCGAGTATCTTGTGTGAACGCATGGGAAGACTTCCCCTCTATTTTCATGAGGCCATCGATCAAATCCTCATGCATCTTCATAAAGGGGGTATCATCATCCCGGAAGAACTCGTGACGATTGGTAATTTCCTCGATACCATGAAAGCCAATTATTTATATTATGAAAAATGTGAGAATGCAAATATTGAAGCCCCTTATTACTTTGAGCATTTAGAACGCTTAATGTATGTGAAAGACCTCAATCTTCGAATCAAACAAATCATCAATCCTTATGGTGAAATCCTCGATGATGCATCGCCTACTTTAAAAAGTCTTCGTCGTGAGCATCGCGAATACGAAAAGCGCATTGAACAACGATTACAAGAAATCCTCCAAAAGGAAAATTCTAAATTAACACAAGCCGTGGTATCAATGCGAAACGATCGCTATGTCATTCCCGTCAAGAATGATTATAAAAATGCCATCAAAGGGATCATTCATGATCAATCTGCTAGTCGTGAAACAGTCTTTATGGAGCCACTCGTTGTATATCAAATGACCAATGAATTAAAGACCATCGTCTTAAAAGAGCAAGAAGAAATTGAACGTTTGATGATGGAAATCAGTTTGGCAATTGATGACCACTATGATGATTTTATCGCCTCTTATGAAGAACTCATTAGCATGGATATCATTTTTAGTAAAGCTCAATATGGGATTACTCTTCATGCCAGTCGTCCAACGATTCGTCGCGATGGGATCCTTGACTTGACGGAATGCTATCATCCACTCCTTAATGTTGAGAACATTGTGAAAAATAATGTGCGAATGGGAGAAGGATATCGCGGAATCATTATTACAGGGCCTAACACCGGTGGTAAAACGGTACTTTTAAAAACGGTGGGTTTGCTCGCGCTTATGGTGAAAGCAGGTATGCTCATCCCCTGTGGGGCGAATAGCTCCATTCCTGTTTATCGCGGCGTATATGCTGATATTGGTGATGATCAAAGCATTTCCCAGAACTTATCTACTTTTTCATCGCATTTGACCAACATGATTGACATGATTCATGAAGCCAATGATGACTCATTGGTTTTACTTGATGAAGTGGGTTCAGGAACAGATCCAATTGAAGGAGCTGCTCTTGCCATTAGCATTTTTGATTATTTCATGAGTAAAAAATGTCATATCATCGCCACCTCTCATTATTCAGAACTAAAACTTCATGCCTATCATACTGAAGGCATCATCAATGCCAGCGTTGAATTTGATGAAATTACCTTAAAACCAACCTTTAAATTATTAATTGGCGTACCTGGAATGAGCAATGCATTAAAAATTGCAGCGAGATTAGGTCTTCCCGAAAAAATAATTGAAGCTGCTACACAATACACGTTCAAAAAAAGCGATGACATCAATCAAATTCTTGAGCGACTCGTTACAGAGTCTCATGAGTTAGAGAAGAAGTTAAAGCACGCCTCTGAGGAAATCACAAACTATCAGATGAAAACGAGTGAACTTGAAGGCGAAAAGCGTCGTCTTCTTGCTAGTGAAAGAAGTATCTTAGAAAATGCCAATCAGCAAGCCAAAAAGTTAATTGAAGAATCACTTGAAGAAATCAATGAACTGTTGTTAGAACTAAAAAACAAGAAGAATGCAGCAGTAAAATTGCATGAATTAGCGGATTTAACACATCGAATTCGTGAACTCGAGAACAAGTCGATTGAAGAGGGATTCATCGAAGAAGAACATGTCATTGGTCTCAATGATCAAGTCTTTTTAAAACGTCATCAATGCTATGGAGTAGTAAAGAAAATCTTACCAAATGATCGTTTTAATGTTCAAGTAGGAAATGCCACCATGCGCATTGATCGATTAGAACTTCAAT
>JAQVOS010000079.1 GCA_028702495.1 Bacilli bacterium | reverse complement strand
AAGCATGTATAAATGGCTTAAAATAACCATTAAAATGAGTAAAACGATTAAAAAACACTATATTTCAATGAAAAGGGTCCGAATCAAAGGATCCTTTTTATTATGCAAGTGGCAAACTCGGGTTATAACATGATTCAAAAAAATTGTAAAGAGCATCCCATGCTTTTTTTGATTAGTTTTTACTCACCATTCATCAAAGTGATACAAACTATTTTATTTCTCTTCTTATCTCCATGGAGCGTGTTTTGGTGGCATCATAAACCTTGGCTTGAAGGAAATCAATATTTGCTTCTTCTAAAACTTTAATGCCTTCCAAAGTAATCCCTTTCGGACTGCAAATATCACGAATAAGTTCTGTAAAACTTCGTTCATCTTGCATGGCAAAGAGAGCTGAACCGAGGGTGGTTTCTAATATTAGTTGCTTTGCGAAAGCCTCGGGGAAGCCATCGGCGACAGCTCTTTTCACCATTCCTTCGATAAAGCGATATAGATATGCAGGGAAACTCCCATTGAGGGCAAGAACGCCATCCATCCATTCTTCTTTAATTAGATGAAGCGTCCCTATGGATGAAAAGATGGAGGTGATAATCGATTCATCGCGAGAAGTAACATGACTATTCTTTGCATAAACAGAAACACTTTGTCCAATGGTTGCAGCAAGATTCGGCATGACGCGAACGATCTTTTGGTGTGGGAAATGCTTTTCTAAATAAGATAAATCAATCCCACCAGCAATGCTTACCAAAATAGGACGATGTTTTGAGGCTTGAAGAAGCGAAATCACTTCAGGAAAAACCTGAGGTTTGATGGCAAGAATGACAATGTCTACTGCTTCATAAAGGGAACCTTCATCCTTCATGCGATGGATTCCACTCACCTCTTTTACGGGGTCATAGTAATAAATATCCTCGGGTGAAAAAACTTTTTTTGTGATAATCCCTGATAAAATGGCGTCTCCCATTTTACCTAAACCAATAAATCCTAATTTCATGAATGGTTCCTCCTATATTAAATATAAATACTCAAGATATAAAAAATGCTTCTTACATCTGTAAAAAGCATTTTTTATAAGTTTGAGGGAATTAGTCAATACGATTAGTAGTAGTATCAATAGGTATGTTTAGTAGTAGTTTCGATAGTAATTGTGTATTGACAGTCATACTATGACAAAAAAAATTGAAAATTGCAACTTATAAAAACACTTTCATAAAATATTTTTAAGAAAAGAAGGCCTCAATTTGCTTTGCGAGGCTAGACAAACGATCATCATTTGTATTTTGGGCTGTACCATTAAGGATTTTCCCACTCGCATCATACTCCGGAAGAAAATTAATGAGGTAAGATTCAAGTATAAGATACCCGCCGTGTTGAAACTGAAGCATCTTTTTGTATTCTTCTAGTTGGGATAGATTTTCTTCGCTCGTGGCTTCACTTGGTTTTACTTCATAACAACTCTCAATGAGCATCATGTGTGACCCCCGATAAAGAAGAACATCAATTCGCATTCTAGTGGGTAAGATCTCTTCAAAGGCAATGGCACAATCGACTAGGATCGACGTTTTAACATTTTCAAGTAGTCGTTTCATGATAATGATGTTATCAAGCCAACTCACAATTTCTGCATCGGATGCGGAAATTCCCACTCGCTTGCTTTGCTTTTTTAAAAGAAGGAAACACTCATACTCTTGAATTGCTGCGATACGCTTAGAAAGACTCATCGCTCGCACTTGCCATAAAAAGACATGAGGGAGAACTTCTTCCATCTCCCTCAGAAATGCTTGACAAGTTAGAAAGTTATACAGTGCCATGAGGAATCGCTATTTGATCGAGGCGACGATTTCGATAATATAATAAAATATCGACACTCACGAGCATAAAGTTCAAGATATAGAAGACGAGAACATAACTGATTTTATGACCAATTATTTTACTAGCAACGCCACAAGCATAACCAAATACAATAAAATAGAGAAAATGAACACTCTTTCCTTTGGCAGTTCTTGCTTTATAGGATTTATAAATCGAAATAGGCCAAGAGATACCAAAGCAAATGACCATTACAGCTTCTAAGATTTCACTCATACATCAGTCCTCGATTAGAAATATTCTTTTAAGTCCAAAGCCCACAACGTTTGTAAGAGGACTCCATAATACATACTCGATTCATCCACATCAAACGTTGGTGAATGGAGAATTTGGGGATTTTTGATATCTTCTGCCGTTCCTAGAAGATAATAGCAAATGGGGGAAACTTCGCGATAGAAAGCAAAGTCTTCAGAGAAGAGTTCTGGCTTCTTCATTTTAATGACGGCTTTTTTCCCGAAATTATCGCGTGCAAAGGTCATGAGACTATCCACTAATTTATCATCATTGACTAGCACTGGATAGGTTGAAGGAAGCGCGAGTGATGTTTTCACAAGATGTTTCTTGCCAACCAGTTGCATGACTTGATTAATCATTTTTAAAATGGCATCCCGGCTATCCTCATCGAGGGTTCTAAATGTTCCTTTGATGGTTACTTTCCCTGCAATGATATTCGGAGCATCTCCCCCTTCAATCATCCCAACAGTTAAGACGGCAGGATTTTTAAGGCGAACTTTCGTGAAGCTTCGATAGAGTTCATTAATGAGGAAAGTCGCAGGAACGATGGCATCAGCCCCTTCCTGCGGTCGTGATCCATGAGCTGCTTTTCCAAGAATGGTGATATGAAACTCATCCACACCCGCACACATGGTTCCTTTTCGAGTGGCAATGGTGCCAACTGGAAGAGATGGCGCACAATGTAGGGCAACACATGAAGTGGGTAGGGCTCCTTTATAGGCGGGATCGGCAATGATCTCGCACCCTCCGCCACCTGATTCTGCAGCTGGTTGGAAGACAAGAACGATGGTTCCTTTGATTTCTTTT
>JAQVOS010000049.1 GCA_028702495.1 Bacilli bacterium | reverse complement strand
CTCCTTTTGATTTTGTGAAGTTGGCAAACCTCACATCTATCTTATCAAAAGGAGTTTTTATTTTCAAGACTGAACGCCAAAAGGCTTTACTGGAACCCCCAGCCTAGCTGGGGGTTTTCCTATACAATAAAAACCAGTGATTTCACTGGTTTTTACTATGAAGTTTTATTGGTTTTTTCGTAAGGGAGTCCTGGTTGTAACGAGTGAAACAATAATTCTTGAATTTGTTCACTTGTTAGTATCCCGCGTTCTTCAATCACTTTTAAAATTGTCTTGTTTTCTTTCACACTGGTCGAATAGATTTGTTCACACATTTCATATCCAAGGAGCGGAAGAAATGTAGTGATAACCGCATTCGATTCTTTATATTCTTCTTGGATATCGATGGTTTCGAGACCTTCTATGGCTTTTTCACGTAATGTACGAATGGCTCGACGAACAAAATTTAAGTTTTCAAACAAGCATGCAAGAATAATGGGTAAATTGACATTGAATTCCATTTCGCCTTCAGACACAGAACGGCAGATGGTGAGATCATTTCCTTCAATATAATAGACGACTTGATTCACCATTTCGGGGACCACAGGATTGAATTTTCCAGGGCTAAAGGAAGATCCTGGCATAATGTGAGGAAGCGTGATCGATTTATAGACAGTCGCCATGAGACGCATATCATTGGCAACCTTGTTTAAATTGAGGGCGAATGTTTTGACTGCAGAAGATAACCACGCAAATCCATCGAGGTGTCTTGTTGAATCAACTAAATCTTTGGCTTGATAAAATTCTTCTCCCGAAAATTGATTGAGGTATTTTAATACTTTTTTTGAGTAAATAGCCCCGGCATTAATCCCGGTTCCACTCACGGTTCCACCAAGATTGATTTCATATAAAGTATTCATGGCTTGTTCAATTTTCTTTGCATCGCGTTCAACACTATGTGCAAGAGCATTGAAGATTTGACCGAAAGTAATAAGAGAACTGTCAAGAAGATGCGTTTTACCGATGGTAACGACATCTTTAAATGCTTCTGCTTTATCGTAGTAAGCATTGATGAGTTTCTTCATTTCAACTAAAAGTTTTTTTGTTAAACGAATGGTGGCAATCTTCCCAGCCGTAGGAACGACATCATTAGATGATTGACAAAAGTTTACATCATTAATGGGGTGAACTTTATCATATTTTCCTTTTTCTGATTTCAACATTTCATTCGCACGATTGGCGATGACTTCGTTGGCATTCATATTCATAGAAGATCCTGCTCCACCTTGAACCAAATCGGTGATGAATTGGCCGTGAAGACGGCCATTTAAGAGTTCATCACAACTGAGAGCAATGGCTTCTCCGACTTCTTTGGTGATAAAACCTGCATCCACATTCGCTTTGGCTGCGGCTTTTTTTACAACCGCAAGTCCCTTAATCATTTGGCGACTGATGGGTCTTTTAGCAATTTCAAAAATATTCTTGGAACGGAGAGTTTGAATTCCATAATAAGCTTCCGCTGGAACTTGTAGTTCTCCTAATTCATCTTTTTCGATTCTAAACTTCATTTTTATCACCCAATTTTCTCATTCATATATTATCATATTTTTCAAAAAAATGAAAGAAAAATCATTTAAAACTTCTTCTAACCATAAAAAAAGTCCTTCCCGAAGAAAGGACTTCCAAGTTTATTATGCGTCAACCCATTCATTTGAATCGGGGTTTTCTTTAAACTTCAATGCCTTTTGGAATTCTTGATAGGAGATTCTTCCAGATTGCATTGCAACAAAATTAATCACATCGTAAGTGGTAAGTTTGCTGTAGGAGATATTATGTTCTGCGAGATTTTTGATGGTTTCTGGCAATTCATAACTGACAATAGCAACCGCTCCTAACACTTCACATTTTTCATCACGTAAGCATTGAACTACATCAATGAGAGTTCTTCCACTGAAAATGACATCATCAACAACCAGTACCTTGACTCCTTCTTTTAAGAGGCCTTCAACACGATTTTTAAAAGCATGATCTTTCTTTTGGCCAAGAACATATCCCATTGGAATTCCTAAGTGTTCAGCGAGAAGCGAAGCAAAAGCAATGCCTGCAGGGGCTGTTCCCATGATCATTTCAACATCTGGATAAGTTTCTTTCACGTGATTGACGAGCCATTTGGTCAGAGCCTTTCTCACGCGTGGATAAGATAAAATCAAACGATTATCACAGTAAATCGGTAATTGTGTACCTCTTCCTCCGATAAAAGGTTTTTCAAAAGCATAAAACACGGATTGAATTTCTAACAAACATTTTGCAACGGTTCTTTCCATAATGAAACCTCCTCACCCTTATTATATAATATTATGTTTTTTTACGCAAGGCTTTGTGGAAATTTTTTTAATAGGGCGATGACTTCTTTTCTGACATCTTCTAAAATAATTGAATCTTGATGATGACGAAGGGCCTTGTCAATGAGGCTTGATAAAATGTCCATTTCCGCTTCTTTAAAGCCACGAGTAGTAACCGCTGGAGTTCCTAAACGAAGACCGCTGGTGATGAAAGGTTTTTCGGTTTCATTGGGGATGGTGTTCTTATTACAAGTGATATGAACAGAGTCAAGGATGGCTTCTGCATCTTTCCCAGTGAGTCCTACGGATTGTTTCACATCGATGGATAATAGATGGTTGTCAGTCCCTCCTGACACCACTCGAATGCCTCGCTTCATAAGTCCATCTGATAAACATTGTGCATTTTTTACAACTTGTTCTTGATAAGCTTTAAAGGATGGATCTAATGCTTCTTGGAATGCAACGGCTTTTGCCGCAATGACATGCATTAAGGGACCTCCTTGGAGTCCGGGAAAAATTGCCTTATTCACGTTTTTTGCAATCTCAGGATCGTTTGTTAAAATGATGCCACCCCGAGGACCTCTTAAAGTTTTATGGGTCGTCGAGGTCATGATATCAGCATACCCAACAGGAGTGGGATGGAGTCCTGCGGCAACGAGTCCGGCAATATGAGCCATATCCACCATTAAGTAAGCACCTACTTCACATGCAATTTCCTTAAAGCGTTTGAAATCAATGATGCGGGAATATGCACTGGCTCCAGCAACGATGAGTTTGGGTTTTACTTCTCTTGCGATTCGTAAGACTTCATCATAGTCGATGACCTCATCTTTTGAAGTCACTCCATAAGAATAGAAGTGATAATCCTGTCCCGAAAAATTGAGATTCATTCCATGGGTTAAATGACCCCCTTGTGAAAGAGACATGCCTAAGACAACATCACCTTTTTGAATAAGGGCGTGATAGGCCGCCATATTAGCTCCAGAACCAGAATGAGGTTGTACATTGGCATAAGCAACACCAAATAGTTTTTTAGCTCGTTCAATGGCGAGGGTTTCGATTTCGTCAACATACTGACACCCTCCATAATATCGTTTCTTGGGATATCCTTCGGCGTATTTATTGGTTAAAATTGACCCTTGTGCTTCGCGAACGGCTCTTGATACATAGTTTTCTGAAGCAATGAGTTCGACATGATCATTTTGACGTTTGTATTCTTTTTGAATCAGTTTATAGATGGCTTGATCGGTTGTTTTTAGTCCCATATGTTTTCCTCTTTTCTTATAATGATGGTTTGTATTTTTCTTATCTAATGATGACATGTTTGTGTATGAACATCAAATATACCGTGAGTGGTGATGCGTAGTTCAGGAATGACAGTTAAGCTCATGAATGAAAGTGACATGAAAGGATCGATGCTCTCATTTACACCCATTTGTCGGGCGATGGTATGTAAATGTTTTAGTTGGTTATTGACCACTTCTAGGGGCTGGTCTGATATCAGTCCAGCAATCGGTAAGGAGAGTTCTCCTTTTACAACACCCTTTTCAACAATCACCATTCCTCCATGAATCATATCAATGCGTTCTACCGCTGTTTTTATATCCTCATCGTTTGTTCCAACGACAATGATGTTATGAGCATCATGGGCAATTGAGGTTGCAATTGCACCCGTCGATAGTCCATATCCTTGAATGAATCCAACACCGATATGACCAGTGGCATGATGACGTTCAATCATTGCAATTTTTAAGATGTCTTGCGTGAGATTGATGGAATGGGCCCTTCCTCGATTCGTTGTCACAATTTGACCTTTTTCCATGCCGATGATGGGGGCTTCCTTAACCATAAAGGAGTTTTGCGATAGGGGAGCAATATGTATCGAATGGGTGGCTTGGGTATGAAGGATGGGACTGACTTCACTTTTCACAAAAGGAAGAACCACACCATCAAACACATTTTTTCCCTTTTTTAAGACGGTTTCAACATGAAAGTTTTCAATAGAATCAATGATGACAAGGTCAGCAAGATACCCAGGAGCAATCGCTCCCTTGTTATTTAATAAGAAATAACGAGCTGCATGGTGCGTTGCAACTTTTAGGGCAATAATGGGATCAACTCCCGCTTTGATTGCCCGTTTTACCATGCTATCAATATGACCATGTTCTAATAGTTCATGAGGATGTTTGTCATCGGTTGCAAACATACAACGAGAATAATATTGAGGTATAAGAAGTCCCATGAGTGCGTCAAGGTTTTGGGCAGCTGTTCCTTCACGAATCATGATGAATTGTCCTCGCTTTAGTTTTTCAATCGCATTCTCGATTGTGAAACATTCATGATCGGAATAAACCCCTGCGGCGACATACGCATTGAGGTCATCTCCACTTAAATCAGGGGCGTGTCCATCAATTTTTTTATGATGGATTTGTGATTGGACGATTTTTCCAACCACTTGAGGATCTCCCTTTAAAATTCCAACATAGTCCATCATTTCAGCAAGCCCTAAGACTTTCGGATGGTGATAATAAGTATCAAGTGCTGCTACATCCAAAATTGCCCCACTTTCATCATGAGGAGTTGCAGGAACACAGGATGGAAGCATGAAATGAACGTCAATGGGAAGATTCGAAGTCGCTTCAAGCATATAATCAATCCCTTTTGTTCCTAAGACATTGGCAATTTCATGAGGATCGGTAATGACACAGGTTGTTCCGTGAGGAAGAACAGCTCTCGCAAATTCATCGGGTAATACAAGAGAACTTTCTAAGTGAATGTGGGCATCGATGAGACCTGGAATTAAGACTTTCCCTGTGGCATCAATTTCTTTCATGCCTCGATAGGATCCTATTCCAACAATCAACCCTTCGGCGATGGCAATATCAGCGTCACTAAATTCATTGGCAAATACATCCAAATAATGAGCATTTTTAATAACGATGTCAGCTTTTTCTTCTTGGTGAGCAACGCGAATAATGCGACGTTTTCTCTCCAACTTTTCATCGAAGCGATTCGTTTTCTCCATAAAATAATCCTTTCTTTGCATGAATTATACAATAAAATATGACTTTTGTAAATCATTTCGATTGCACTTATCATTTATATTAAGGCATAATCCTTTTATCTTGAGCTAGATTCATTTCATTACAAAAAAAGTGAAGTTATGAGCTTCACTTAGTTTGCTATTTTTTACTCTTATACACAAAGATGGATGCAGTGATAATACCCATGATGAGAATCACAACACTGGCGACAACCGAGCGAATGATGGATGCATTTGTAAATAGGATACGAATCCGATGAATCACACCAATGGTTTGAATATCTTGAATGGATAGGGTGAAGGCATTATTGACCATCCCCACAATATACTGAGTGGCAAAAAGACTTAATCCTCCCACCAGTAGGGCAATCATCACATAATTGATGAGGTTCATCCATACGATTTTATTGGTAGGTACACCCAAAGCCGTGAGACGATTGGTATAATCCCGTTGTCTTCGCTCTTTGAGGTATATAAATCCGATGGATAAAATAATCGCCATGATGAAGACAAAACTACTGATGCTTGAAACAATTTCTAAGGCATAGTTAGTATCATTCATTCCTTGAGTATTGTAATAAGTCGAGAATAAATGGAAGATTGAAATATTTGCTTCAGTTTCAAATCCTTCATCATCCACCAATACTACTTCACCTTGAGTTGGAACAAATTCACCCCAAACGCCTGGTGCCATTGATACAGGAACAAGAACATAGCCTGCTTGATACAAGGTATCAATGATTTTCATCCGTTCACGAGCAGTCGTTCCTTCTAAACCTACAGTAATCGAAGAATAGGTAATCGGATTGTTGTGACGATACAATTCCCCATACATCTCGGGACTAACATAAAAGTAGGAGTCATAACGGGAAGCAGCGATTCCAACGATTTCAAAAGTAAAGTCTTTAACTCCATTCATAGATTTGAATGATAAGGTAACTTCTGTTCCGTTGATGGTATCAAATTGATTAATGATATCTGGTGTCGTGGTAAGAGGTAATGTGGGAAACAGTATCCGTGCAAATTGAAGCGTGATGACGATTTGGTTTTCAGTTAAATCATCCTCTACCACTTTCGTTTCGTCATAGATATAGAGACGATTCCTGACATCCATAGCAAGATTATCCTCATAAGAGGTAATCCCTTTATAGTCATAATAACCGTGGAAAGTGGTCGTACTTCGACGATTCAAATAAGCATCATTCAACTGAATGGCCTCAAATGTTACTCCTTCTTCATAGTAATGATTGTTAAGATAAGAATCAAGATGATGAGGGGTTACAATGTAGCCATAAGGTTGAAATAGGGCTGAATTCATATAAGGATCAGTTCGTGTTTGTTGAACAATCCCATCCAGTAAATTATATAATTTTGATTGATAATCGTAATAATAGTATTGGAGTTGGGTGGTTTTGATAATACCACAAACTTCAAAGGGAACCGGTACATACAAGTAGCAAGTATCTGCTTGTCCATAGATATCAAAAATAGTTAAATCTTGACCTAGTAATACCGAAGGATCTGAAGGATCCATTTCATTTCGTCTCAAATATGCATCCGCAACGGTATCCGTAATCATCATTTGATGATCATATTGGGGAAGGGATCCGACAAGCAAATCGTATTCATTGGTTTCATCATAGACATAATAGGTAAAAGGACTTCGTTGGGGTTCATACCAATAATAAACGACACCTTCGTAGCTTTCACTCATTTTATATTGCTTAATGGCTCCATCAATCATGATGTTCCCATATTCAGCATTTCCATAATGGACGTTGTAATCCGTTAAAAGGTTCTCAATGGTCGGATAATCTTCTGGAGTTAGTCCTCCATTGCGTGTTGAGACTTCTTGAAAATAGGTATAGGGTTTATCCGTTTCAATCGCCCGAACCACATTGTATTGATCAACATTGTTGGCAACGTGGGTTGAGAGGGCTTTGAAGGGATTAAACTCGGCAGTCTCACCCGCATTGAAACGATCGTATTCAGCTTTAATGGCTTCTTGTTCTTTCGCAATATTCACAACGGTTAAGGATGCGGCAAGTAAAAGCGTGATGAACAAATTAATGAGGAGGGTTTTCATGAATTGAAACCGAAATATTGGCCATAAGAGTTTGGATTTGATTGCCTTCTTCTTGTAGGTAACCACGGGACGTTCTTCATGATTGATGATATTATCTTCGACGACACGACCATCCACCAATCTTACCATTCGATCGGCATAGATAGATGCTTTTTTCACATCATGTGTAACCACAATGACCAAGCGATCTTTACTGATTTCTTTGAGAAGAGCAAAGATTTTATGTCCATTTTTACTATCAAGGGCACTAGTGGGTTCATCTGCTAAAACGATTTTTGAATCTTTTGCTAACGCACGAGCAATTCCGACTCGTTGCCGTTCGCCCCCAGAGAGTGACTTCACTTTCTTCTTTTCAAATCCAGCAAGTCCAACTCGTTCAAGAATTGGAGCAAGGTCAATGTTTTTACCTTGTAGGTTCAAAGCCAAACGGATGTTTTCTTCCACTGTGAGGTGTTCAAACAAAGAATTGATTTGAAAAATGAAGGAGCTTTGATAATTTCGATACTCCGACATCTTGCGATAACTAAGAGAAGATAATTCAATTTCATCAAATTCGATGCTACCAATGTAATCTTGATCCATCGTTCCAATCATATTGAGGAGAGTTGTTTTTCCGCAACCACTTTTTCCAACAATGATATTTAACCCCGTCGCAGGGAATGACAAATTCATGTCCGAAATGACGGGCTTACTTTTTACATAGTATTTTGTAACGTGTCGAATGTGTAGCATGAAGACATTCCCCTTTCAATAATAATTCATCATTTTGAAATGATGCAATTAACAATAATTCATTTTACAAGTCTTTAATAATTTCAATCGGGCTTTTACGAATCACTGTCAGGATCATTCCTAATAAGCTAGCAATCATTAGGACATAGATGAGGACATCCCAACCAATGATGGAACTCCAGGCAATGTAAAAGAAATCAAAGGCTTTGAGGTCAAAATCAGTGGTATAAATAAAGGTGCGCATAAAGAGTGGGAAGGCGACTTTGACTAAAAGCGTCGATATGATGAATCCTCCCACAATATATAGCAGTAACTCAATAATATATGGAATAATAATCGGTATTTTTTTGATACCAAATGAGTATTTTATTCCGATCTTCTTCTTCTCCGTTGCGAGCGTCATTTGATTGGTGAGGGTTGAGAAGGCAATCACGATGATAATGAGAACAATCAAGAATTCAATTAAAACAATCTTAGCCCCTTTAGCGGTATCCCACATTTCGTTGGCATAAACAAAAGATTGATTGGTAATATGTTCTGTTTGTAAGATTTCATCATAATTGACATCATCCCGATGAATGAGTAAACGACTATAACTTTGTTTACGAACGGCGGTATTAAAGTCAGCATCTGTTAACATGACTTCATAATCATCACTTTCAAAAACACCACTGATCCGTACGGAAATGCGATATTTTGCGCGTGAATAGCAATACATGATGACACGAGATCCCCCTTGAAATTCATAGAGAGGAATCTCTAACGCTTCTTCAAGAAAAGCTCGTGAGACAAGGCCATAGCCACTACCCAAAATGGTATTTCCACGAATGATATCAATCGGACGTTCTTTGGATACGTGAACCTCTTCATATTTTGTGATGGGAATGGGTCCTCCCGTATAAATCGTAAAGGAAGCAATTTCCTCGAAAGATGTCATTTGATTTCGCATGTATTGATAACCAGCCTCAGTCGTAAAGACCGCATTATAGACTGCAAGGTTTTCTTCAAAAGCCATTCTTGTATAATCATTTAAGAAGTTGGCATTTAAGAATTTTTCATATCCTGTTTTCACAACACCTACGACTTGATACATGACACCATCAATGCGGAGTTGAGTAATAGCATCGATTCCTTGATAGTACTTGATGGATGCTAAAACATAATCGGATACTACAATTTCAGTATTGGTCGTCGGAACTTTACCTTGAATGGTAAAAGTGTTATTATATATTAAAATGTTTGTGATTTCAGGTTGATAGAAATATGTTTGGGCATAATCGTTGGGATTGATATCAATGGAAACATCGTAACGATTGATCAGGTTACTATCTTTATAATAGATCATCTTATCAAGGTAATCTTCCTCTTTATAGTAGAGGAGATAATCGCCATTCGGCTCACTCATAGATAGGTAATCACTTCCATATTCAACTTGAAAATCGTGATAACTTTCCGCCACATCAAAAAATACATATCCTGACATAATCGCTCCAATAAAAGGAACTAAGAGTAAAACGAGAGCAACAGATAGTGATCTGGCTGTGTTATTGCGAATAAAGCCAAACGTGAGTTTGAATTGTTCTTTAAGAGTAATGATCGGTTCCACAAACGATGGAGTAGGTTCAACTTGTTCAATCATGGGATGACTGTCATTTAGAATTTTCCCATCTTCGATTTCGATGATGCGATCAGAATACTCAATGGCAGCATCTTCATCATGGGTAATGACAACCACCAAACGATCTTTACTGATGTCTTTTAAGAGATCCATGACGATTTTTTCATTTTTAGAATCGAGGTTCCCGGTTGGTTCATCGGCTAAAATCATTTGTGAATCTTTAACTAAGGCTCGCGCAATGGCAACCCGTTGCATTTGACCCGAGGAAATCTCATTGACTTTGGAATATTTTATAGCTTCGATGTCGACTTTTTTAATCACTTCATCGACGACTTCATAATTTTTTTGATTGGTAAAATCAAGTGGTAATTTGATATTATCGTAGACATTTAAATCTTCAATCAAGTTATAATCTTGAAAGATGAGTCCAACATAGGAATTTCGATATCCAAAAAGTTCTCGTTTTGCTCCTTGATAAAGGGACTTATCACCTAAGATGACCTCTCCTGTCGTAGGGATATCTACTCCTGAGAGCATGTTCATTAAGGTTGTTTTTCCACTTCCAGAGACACCAACAATGAAAACCATTCCCTTTTGGGGTAAGTAAAGATGGACGTCTTCCAAAGCATGAACGACTTCGTATTTGGTTTTATAAGTTTTACTTAAGTGTCTTATTTTCATGATCTTGTCCTTTCTTTAACTTCATTATTGGTAAAATTCATGTTGATAACCTGAATTATTATACCATTATAAAGGGGGTTTCGCAACTTTAATTTTCACTTGCGAAAAGTTTTTATGCTTTCATTAAGAAAAACCACCTTTTTCAAGGTGGTTCATAATTAACGTTGCCCTGGATCGTAAGGAATCCCTTCTGCTTTCGGAGCATGAGATTTTTTTGAGGTAAAGGCTAAAACAATCATGGTAACAACATAAGGTAACATTAGATAAATGTAGATGGGAAGTTTGGGAATAAAACTAAAGGTATCGGACAAAGATCCTGACATTCCTGCAAGACTTTTAAAGAATGCAAAGAATAAAGAGGCTCCTAAAATACGCCATGGTTTCCAATTCCCAAAAATCATGACTGCCAAAGCTAAGAATCCATACCCAGCAACACTGGATTGGAAGCCTGATCCCGCAGCAATGGTAAATGCCATTCCCCCAATTCCGGCTAGCAATCCGGAAATGAAGACGCCTAAATAACGAATTTTATAGACATTAATACCCACGCTATCCGCTGCATGAGGATGCTCTCCACAAGAACGAATCCGTAACCCAATCTTAGTTTTATATAGCACCAACCATGATACAAACGCAATAAAGAGCGCAAGAGGGGTGGTGATATATAAGTATTTAAAGACGACAATTTCAAAAAAACTAGGAGTTAAGGAAGAGGTAAGGCCAAATGCTTCCGGAGTGATTTTAATCCATGCTGTCGGAACATTAATAACTGTTTGACCTTGCCCTTGAATAGCCCAAGTGATGACCACAGCGAACGCTGGAGCAAGCATATTAAGAGAAACTCCACCAATGGTTTGGTCCGCTTTTAATTTGATGGCAGCAAAAGCGAGAAGGAGAGAGAATAATCCACCCGCTAAGGCGCTGACTAAAACGGTAATGAGCATCCCATGCTTTTTTTGATTAGTTTTTACTCACCATTCATCAAAGTGATACAAACTATTTTATTTCTCTTCCCGAGTTTGCCACTTTAACCATATAAATATCTTGTAAAATTATGTACGTATATTTTCACCATAAAATCACCATTTCGACTTAATTATGCCCTAAAACAACTGTTTTAAGGCTTTTTTTAATACTTTTTTCGTGAAAAAATATTTTAATCTTTGCCTTGACTTTTATATCATTATGATGTATACTAATTATAGTATATAATAGATATGGAGATCTGTATGGCACTTGAAATTATTAATAATAATGGCACTAAGTATATCAGAATTGTTCAAAACAAATATGTTTCCAAAAATGGAAAACCTTCCTGTAAAAAAATTGTTCTTCTTAATGTTGGCCCTTTATCTAGATTTGATGATGGTAAACCAAATTTTGAGTTAAGACTTAAAGATTCGTTTAAAAATGGCAATCCCTTAATTCCTTCACTTTTAGAATTCGTTGATAGGAAGCCGATTAGAGAAACATATGATGTTTCTTTTAAAGAAGGCGACCCTGATTGTATTGGTCATAACAAGCTTTTTTCTAATGCTTTAATTGAACGTATCATGGAAGAAATTGGTTTAAATAGTTTTGTTGGTAGATACAAACAGTTTACTAATTATGAATTTGATTTACTTGGGTTTGTTAGACTTCTCATATATGGGAGAATTTTAAATCCAGCTTCTAAAATTGCAACCATGAATCAAAACAATGATTATTACTCAGAGATTATTAAAAACATTTATGAATATAATGTTTATGATACTTTAGATTTTCTTTATAGCTACAGAACTAGTCTTACTAATTGGGTTAATAAACGTCTAATTAATAATTTTAACCGTACTACAAACATTATCTATTATGATGTTACCAATTTCTTCTTTGAGATTGATGAACCAGATGATGATGATTCATTGAGGAAA
>JAQVOS010000006.1 GCA_028702495.1 Bacilli bacterium | reverse complement strand
CTATCTTGCTAGTGGTAAAGAAATAAAAGCTGATTGTGTCATTTTTGGAATCGGATGCTTACCTAATACAAAACTAGCAGTTGATGCTGGATTATCCATTGGTAAGGGAAAAGGAATTGCTGTAAATGAATATATGCAAACAAGTGATCCTTCCATATTTGCATGTGGAGATTGTGCTGATAAGTTCTCTTTTTATGATCACACACCCTCAGGATTGCGTCTTGCATCCATCGCAACCGCAGAAGCAAGAATGGTAGGTGTTAATTTATACCAACAAAAGCGAAAGAACATTGGAACAATTGGCGTGTTCTCAACTTATCTTGGAAAAAAGACATATGCAGCCGCTGGATTAACTTCTAAAGAAGCAATAAATAAAGGAATCGATTTGATTGTCGGTAATGCGGAATCAATTAATCGTCATCCAGGCGGAATGCCCGGGGCTGAAATGTTAAAAGTTCGTCTCCTATTTGATGCAAAAGATATGCGATTGGTTGGAGGACAAGTATATGGTGCAAGTAGCGGTGGAGAAATGATTAATGCAATTGGCGCTTTCATTGCTAAAAAGGTTACGGCTGAAGAAATTGTTTTATTTCAAGCAGGAACTCATCCTGCTCTAACAGCATCCCCTGTTGCTTATCAATTAGTAAATGCAGCAGAAAATGCTTTACTTGTTTATAGTAATCGTTAATCTTTCCTAAATGAATCATTATAAAGTGAAATAATGAACTGATATTTTCATTATTTCACTTTTCATTATAAGCACATCATAAGTTACTCTGCTTATCATGATGATGCTTATTCAATAGTAATGTTTCTTTATCATTAACATCGAATCATTAGATTGGAAGTCATTTCTTCTTTATGATGATTATGAGTAAGAATGAGTGAGTTTTTATAGAACAGCAGTTAATCAAAAGCATTTTAACTGAATCTTACCACAAATTAAAATTCATGCGTTTTATTGAGTATAAACCTTTGTCAGTTTCTAATTATATCTTGCAAGTAATCTTCTTGTATGTTAAAATAAAACAAAATAAGGACTATAAAAATAAGGGGTAAAAGATGAAAAAAACATTAGGCATCATTGGGGGAATGGGACCCCTCGCAACAGCAGTATTATTTGAACGCATTATTCAGTTAACTGATGCTTCTTGTGATCGGGATCACCTTCGGATTTTAATTGATAATAATACCAGTATTCCCGATCGAACCGCCTTTTTAATGGGCGAAAAAAACGACCCCTATCCTCTGGTTTTAGCCTCCCTTAAAAGTTTAGAGAAAATAGGAGCAGAGGTGTTTATCATGCCTTGTAATACCGCTCACTACTGTATTAAAACACTTGAGACTCAAACCATTCATCCGATTGTTGATATTGTTAAAGCAACGACTAAAGAAATCATAAACGACTCTTCTTTACAAGAAGGCTTAGGACTATTAGGTACCCTCGGTTTAACAAAGTTTCCAAACTATGTTGCGACGCTTCAAAAGCACAAAATCTCCTGCTTTACCCTTGATCCACTTGATCAAGAAAAAGTGAGTCATCTTATTTATGATATCAAGGCGAGGGGAATAACTAGAAAGAATCAAGCCGAATGGGAGAATATCCTTTTAAGTTTAAAAAGAAGGGGATGGTGCCATTTCATTCTCGGATGCACTGAGCTTTCTCTCATGGCATACTCGATGTCTAATAAATTGCCTTTTATCAATTCCATCGATTGTTTGGCTCGCGAAGCCATTACTGTTTGTGGATATCCAGTTAAGAAAGAAGGATAATATGAAACGATTACTATCAGTTGGGTCCCTTCCTACAGGCCCCTATAATGATATCACCGATGTCCCAGGCGTTTTAGTGGGGCATTCTACTCTCATCCATGATGACATTCGGACCGGAGTGAGTGCGATTCTTCCTCATTCGGGCAATCTATTTACCCATAAGGTAGTAGCATCTTCTTATGTTGCCAATGGCTTTGGAAAATCTATTGGTCTCATGCAAATAAATGAATGTTCAACCATTGAAACTCCCATTCTTTTAACAAACACTCTCTCTGTGGGATTGGTTGCAGATGGTTTGGTTCGTACCATGGTTGAGGCCAATCCTGGTATTGGACGCACCCAAGCGACCGTAAACCCCATTGTGTGTGAATGCAATGATGGCCGTTTAAACGACATTCAACGCATGGTTTGTGGGGAAAAAGAAGTTAGAGAAGCCATTTTAAGTGCCACTTCACCTGCCCTACAAGGAAGTGTTGGTGCGGGAGCAGGAATGATTTGCCACGGCCTAAAAGGAGGCATTGGTTCTAGTTCCCGAGAGTTTCTGATGGATGGCAAAACCTATACATTAGGAGTTTTAGTCAATAGTAATTTTGGCCATTCTAAAGGAAAAGATTTGATTATAAAGGGAAAGACCATGGAATCTTTCATTTCTCCTATCATGTCCAAGGGGGAAGAAGATAAAGGATCAATTATAGTCGTCGTTGCAACCAATGTTGGACTAGATGCAAAAAGCATCGAACGCATCCTAAAACGTGTTCCCATCGGGATTGGACGAACAGGCTCTTATATGGGGCATGGCAGTGGCGATGTTTTTTTGGGTTTCTCAACAGCGAATATTGTGACTGAAGATACACCCTTTAGGACGATCACGATTCTAAACGAAAATTATATGAACATCTTGTTTCAAAGTGTTGTTGAAGCGGTGGAAGAAGCTATTTATCAATCCATGATCCACAGTCCAGCCGTTAAAGGATATCGCACATCGGTTCATTCATTGACAGAATGGATGAATGATCTTTCATGAATCTGCTTTCTCCTGCTCTATGGTATGCTCTATTTGTAACCTTACTCATTGAAGGTGTAATTCTGCTTCTCTTTCGTATTCGTGACAGAAGAATTTGGATTCTCTTTATTCTCATGAATGTTACAACGAATCTAACTATGAACTGGTTATTAGAATTTCTTCGCCCATATCTCATGTGGCTTACCATTCTTGAAGTGATCATCTTTATATTAGAAGGTCTTCTTTATGGCAAAGTTTCTCAATCCATTAGAAAAGGATTACTGCTATCACTTGTTTGTAACCTTGCTAGTTTGGTGGGAGGATATTTACTAAATGCTTTAATATTCGGAGGTAATTTGTGAAAAAATGTTTTATGATTATTTTAGGAATAAGTCTTGTCTTTCTATCAGGATGTTATTTTCGCCCTATTAATAAAGTAGGCGGTCTTATTGATATCGAAGTATTTAATGAAGAGGGTATTGAAATTACAGGTGAATTTCGAGATATCTTTAGAGATTGGGAATACTTTGAAACCCTCGATTCGGTACAATACCATGAAGCAGGGAGACTCGTCCCAATGAACTCTCCTGCTCCACAACAATTCTATTACTGTGTTCCAGGAACAGAAAATGCATCTTATACCATTCGTCTTACCTTCATTAATAAATATAATTACCTTTTTCATCATATAGTAGATGATCATCAAACGATGTATTCCCTCAACAATTGTGAATACACCCAAGAAGGAAATACGACGACAATCGATATTGAAATCACTTCAATCACCCCAACAAACCCCTATTTTCATATAGATGTTATTTATTTCACAAAATCAACTGACGAAATCGAGAAGTTTTATTATGGAAGTTCCATAATGTCAATCGGCGAAGAAAATAGCAACGTTTCTGGCTGCTATTTTAAATTTGAATAAATATGATCATCGAACGATCGCAAAAAAACGCCCATCAACTTGGGCGTTTTTTTAAAGGGCTCTTTAAAATCTTTTATGGTTTTATGGTTTTTGTAAGTTTTATGGTTTTTCTTAAAATCTTTTATGGTCGTTAAAAAAAATGAGTTAGAAAGCGATCTTTTTGACTCAATTTTTTTGGTTCTCTAAAAGGTTTTGGAGTTTTGGTGTTTTGAAGTAAAATGTTTTAGGGTCGAGAGTTTTGGGGTTCAGAGTATGGTTACGCAAAAAATCGTTTATCTGTTATAATACTAGAAAAACCACTTTATATTGAAAAAGCTTATAAATTCAATTTATACAACCTTAAAATAGATCAAAAAGGTGAAGCTGATGGATTCTAGTCCAAGTTGCTTCACCTTATTCAATATAAGTTTCCATTTATAGTTTTGGGGTCTTTGTCATTTTTAACCCCGAACTATTGGATGGTTTTTTGGCCTAACCATAGACTATTGGAAAGACCATGTAAAATTGTAGTAAGGTTAAAATCTTTTATGGTTTTTCTTAAAATCTTTTATGGTCGGTCATAAAAATAAGTACTTTTTGACCATAAAACCATAAACTATTTTAAAGAACCTTTTAAAGATTCTAAAGTTTTATAAATCGTACTTTTCGCTACTTTTCGATCTGAGGCAACTTGTTTCATCGCTTCTTTATCTTGAAGTCCTTGATCGAGGTAGAACTGATAATGTTCTTCAATTGGTTTTTCATTTAAAGATGTTACTTGTTTTAGTTCTTTAGCTCCACTTAACACAATAACAATCTCGCCACGATAAATCAGATCTTTTACTTCATCGAGGGTTCCACGAACATATTCTTCATACGTTTTTGTGAGTTCCCGAGCAACGACCACTTCGCGGGTCCCTAGCAATTCTTCCATATCAGCAAGAGTATCATTGATACGATGAGGTGCTTCGTAGAAAAGAATGGTATAGGGAATATCTTGAAGTTGGGTAATCTCTTGACGTCTTTTATTAGGTTTACTCGATAAGAATCCGTAGAAGAGAAACTTTTCTGTGGGTAAGCCACTCGCAATAAGAGCGGTTATGCCCGCGTTGGGGCCGGGGATACTAATGACTCGATATCCCTTTTCAATGGCTTCACGAACCAATACATATCCTGGATCACTGACAAGTGGCATGCCAGCATCACTGACAAGAGCAATATCTTTGGCTTTACTTAAGATGGATAAAGCATCTTCCGTTCGTTCTTCTTCATTAAAGTTGTGATAACTAATGAGGGTGGCTGTGATATTAAAATGACTAAGAAGAATCTTAGTCACTCTAGTATCTTCACATAAGATGACATCCACTTTTTTTAGTGTGTCAACAGCCCTTGGACTGATATCTTCGATATTGCCAATGGGGGTTGGTACTAAGTATAAAATGGGGCCTTGATCTATTTGTGATTTTTGCAGTTTCATTCGCTTAAAATCCTTTTTGCTTTTTCGCGCAAATCTCTTTCTGCATAAACAATCTTCATTAAGTCTGCTTTTTTCTTATCAGTTAATTCAAATGCTTTTTGAATTTCTTCAATCAAAAAATGTTCCTCAACACTATAAAACTCATCATATAAAGAAACGCTCACGAGGTTCATGAAGACAAGGTTTTTTGTAGCTTTGGATTTTTTTGAAAAATATTCAATTAATTTTTTAAGATTAAAATTGCCTTTTCGATATCGTTGACCATCATCGCCCATTTCATATTTGAGGCGATTGATGACTTGTAAGTCCGTATCACTCGGTTCACCATCAACGCTCACTAGTTTTGATATTAAATCTAAAAAATGAAACTTTTCTTCTCTTGATAATAAACTTAAAAACATAGTCATCACTCCTCATCTAGATTTCTTGTCTATATTATAACACATTTTTCACTTTTTAAAGTGAAAAATGCTTGAAACTTCTGGTGAATATTCGCTTCCCTCTTGATATATGACAAGGGGAGGTTCAATGACAAGTTCGCTTTTTCCCATTTTTTTGGCTTCAATGAGAACAAGTTCGGCAGCATCTTCTTTTCTTGAATGAATAAAGCGCATGCGTGTTGTTTTAAAGCGGGCTTGTTTTAAAGTATCTATGATTTCTTCTAAACGAAGGGTCCGATGAATGAGATAAAAATATCCATAATCAGCGAGGAGGTCTTTTGCTCCGGCTACCAATTCTTGAAGCGTTAAGTGGACCTCATGGCGTGCAATGGTTAAGGCATCCTTCTTATTCACATGAGAGGATTTTGTATAAGGAAAGTAAGGGGGATTTGCAATCGCGATATCAAAAGCATGAAGATATGCTTCTTTCTTAGCAAGGATACGAGCATCCTCAGCGAGAATGGTAATCTGCTCATCACAATGATTTAACGCAACAGAACGAAGGGCTTGATTGGCGAGTGCTTCTTGGATTTCAACCCCCATAATCGGACAATTGGTTTTGAGGGTCAAAAACAAGGGAATGGGTGCATTCCCACATCCAATATCAATGATTCTTTTAATACCAACTCTCACCTTAACAAAATCAGCTAAGAGAAGCGAATCTAGTGAAAAGCGAAAAGCATCGGTTGATTGGATAATTTTTAGACCGTCATATCCTAATAAATCATGAATTACTTCCATCACTGGAATCCTCAGATTCATCCTTTGGAATTGAAACGATGGTTTCGACTTCTTTTTCAGTCCATACTTCTGGGCCATCTTGGCCTTCTGTTTTAATGAGACCACGAAGGTAATCGACACTAATCACTTTACATCCTTGGCATCGAGGGGTTTTCACAATATCCCCTACTCCGGGAAGACGCCTTTTTGCTTCGGCATAAAACTCACATTCATAACCAATACAACACATGAGCTTCCCACAAACCCCTGTAATCTTATTAGCAGAAAGGGCCATGGATTGATCTTTTGCCATTTTCATGGTAACCAAATCAAATTCACGTAAATGTTTTTTGCAACAGATTTCTCGTCCGCAGGTACCAATGCCACCGAGCATTTTAGCACCTTCGCGTTGTCCAATTTGACGGAGTTCAATCCGAACCCGAAAAACAGAGGCTAGGTCTTTTAATAATTCACGGAAGTCAACTCGACCATCAGCGGTGTAATAGATGAGGAGTTTTGCCCCGTCTAGCGTATATTCACAGTTGACCACTTTCATGTCCAAACGATGTTGACCGATGATTTCTTTTGTCTTTAGAAAGGCTTCTTGGCCTTTGACTTCATTTTCATTATAATGACGAATATCTTTTTCATTCGCGATACGAATGACACTTTTTAGTTCATGTTCCAGTTCTTGATCGGGGACTTCTTTCACTTCATCAATGACTTTTCCGATTTCCAAACCACGAATGGTCTCAACGACCACCAAATCTCCGAATGTTAAAGCGAATTCTTCAGGATTAAACCAATATATTTTCCCGACATCTTTAAATCCGATGCCAACTACTTTAGCCATTAATACACCTCATTATTTCCACAAGCATATTCATTAATGCTAGTTCAATATTAACATTATACCTCATTTTTCCCTTGATTTCCATCATTATCTCGAGAATCTTCAATTGCTTTGCAAGGGGGATACGGATAAAAGCGGTTGATAAAAGGTCGAAATACACGAGTTCGCTATCATTATGAAGAATGTGTTTAATTTTATCATTTTGCAAAGCAATCAGTCCATCCACAAAATATTGGTAATGAGTTTTTGAAGCCTCGTTTGTTAAAAAGCGACCTTTGGTGGCAAATAGAAGAATGGAATCTTGGTCTTCATTTTCAAAACTCATGCCGATTTCTTTCACGAGTTCGAGGGTGTCAAGGGTGAGAGGGTCACGCGCAATGCGAGTTGCTTCTTCAATATCGTTGGTTAGTAGTGAAACGATTGTTGAAAGGCTGGCAGAAAAGCCAAGTTCTTTGAGTTCCGTTTCAATGTTTTTGCGATCAAGTGGTAAAAACTTCACGACTTGACTTCGTGAAATGATGGTCGGTAAAACGAGATTGACATTTTCCGTGAGTAGGATTCCGTAACAGTCCTCTTGGGCATCTTCTAAAAACTTAAGCAAGGAGTTTGCACTAGCAGGACTCGCTTTATCGATGTGTTCAATGATAAAGATTCTCTTATTTGAAGAAGCCATCGAAAATTCATGTTCTAATTGCATGATTTGTTCTTTCTTAATCGAATCTCCTTCAGGAGCGATGAAGAAAATATAAGGATTGGGCTTATCGGTATAGGTTCCACACAACTGACACCCTTCACACCGTCCTCCTTCATGACATAAAATCAAGGAAGCAAGGTAATAAGCAGCTTCTTTTTTCAAAGATCCTTTATTTCCAGCAAACAAATAGGTATGAACAAGGCGATTCTTGCGATAACTATTTTGTAAGAGGCGAACGACATTCTTTTGATATTTCTTCAGATTCTCATAACCCATGATAGGACTCCAGAAAGTGAGTTAAGGCCTTCATCGCTTCTTGAACCACTTGCGGGACCGTTTGTTCACCGTTGATGCGAATGACCCGTTCGGGAAAGCGACGAAGAACTTCTTCGTAACCAGCGTAGACTTTTTTGTGAAAATCGATGGCTTCTAAATCAAGACGATCTTGAATGCGATGATTTGATTGAATTCGAGCAAGTCCTACTTCGGGACGAACATCGATGTAGAGGGTTAAATCAGGCATTTGCTTTTGAATCGCAAATTGATTGAGTTCATATACTTCTTGAAAGCCAATGTCACGAGCACATCCTTGATACGCAAGCGAACTATCGACATATCGATCACATAAAACGATGGTTCCTCTTGCAAGGGCTGGTAGAACTACTTCGATTAAATGTTGTCTTCGACTAGCTGCATATAATAGTACTTCGGTTTTGGCATCCATTTTAGTATTTTTAGGATCCAGGATGACATGTCTTATTTCCTCAGAAATAACCGATCCTCCTGGCTCTCTTGTTTTAATACAATCATATCCAAGAGACGTTAAATGGTTCCAAATAGCTTCAATGATGGTTGTTTTGCCACTTCCCTCAGTTCCCTCAAATGTGATAAATAATCCTCTCATAATTATGACCTCGTTTCTTTTGCATTACACTCTATATCTTAACATAATTATGAGGAAAAAGAAACAATTTCCTTGTTTATGTATCTTATTTGTGCTAAAATTGGGGTAGGTAAGTTTATTAGGAAAGTGAAGGAAAAACATCATGCGTCTTCAAGTTCGTGATCTTACGTTTGCATATACTCAAAAGCCAGTCCTCAATCATGTCTCTTTTTCTTTGGAAACAGGAGACTTTTTGGCAATTGTTGGGAAAAATGGAAGTGGAAAATCAACGCTTGTAAAATGCTTACTCGGTCTCCTTAAAGTCTCAAATGATACCATTTATCTCGATGATGTCGATATCAACTCCATTGGGAAAACCAAAAAAGTTGGCTATGTTCCCCAAAAACCTGAATTTAACTCTGAATTTCCAATTACGGTGAAAGAAGTTTTAACCTCATCCTATCAAGGCAGACGTGATCAATCCTTTACTGCCATTGTAAATGACCTTGAAATTAACCGTTTCTACTATGATAACATCAACTGTTTATCGGGAGGACAGTTGCAACGAATCTTTATTGCACGAGCTCTTCTCAATAAACCAAAACTACTGATTTTAGACGAACCCACTGCTGGAGTCGATAAAGCCAATCTAACGGGATTAAAAGAAATCTTAAAACGTTTGAAAAATCAAAAGATTACGATCATCATGATTACTCATGATACCGAATATACCAACGATTTAGCCGATTACGTCCTTCATTTGGATGAAATTTTGGATTATTCGTTTGAAAAAACGGGAGGGTCGCTATGATTTTTCTTGTGGAAAGTTTGGGTACCTTCTTCCAGGATTTATTTTCAAGTCAAATGGTTCAATATGCGGTCATCGCGGGTATTATTGTTGGTATCCTTGCACCATTGATTGGAACCGTGGTGGTTATTCGTCGTATTTCTTTTATCGCGGATACGCTCAGTCACTTTTCTCTCGCTGGAGTTTGTTTAGGGGTTTTCTTATCCTATGCTTTAGCGGGAACCGGTATTGAAAGATATGCCTCCCCCTTGGTATTGGGTGTTGTTTTCTCAATCGTTGGAACCCTCATTATTGAAAAATTGCGTAATTATTATAAAAATTATAAAGAGTTGTCCATGCCGATTGTGATGTCCCTCGGAGTTGCTTTATCAGGTATTTTCATCGCCATGAGTAAGGGAAATGCCAATAACGTCACAAGTTCCTTACTTTTCGGAAGTATTTATACCATTAATACCAATGATTTAATGAGTCTAGTGCTGATTGCAGTCTTAATTATCATCTTTGCCATTACTTACTATCATAAAATTGTCGTACTATGTTTTGATGAAACCTATGCGAAGATATCCGGTCTTAATGTAAGACGCATGCAAACGATGATAACCGTTTGCTTAGCCCTCTTTATTGCCGTCTTTATGAAGTTGGTTGGAGCCCTTCTCATCGCTTCCTTAATGATTATCCCCGTTGCTGGAAGCATTTTAATGTCAAATTCCTTCAAAAGTTCAGTGATTATTGCGATTATTATTTCCGAAATTTCGGTTATATTTGGAATTATTGGAAGCTATATGCTAGAACTCCCAACAGGATCGACGATTGTTCTGACTAATATCATCATTTTCCTTCTCATTGTTATCTTTAAAAGAACCAGTCGAGCGATTAAAAAAGCCTAATATCATATAAAGTGTACCCTTCATTGGGTGCACTTTTTCTCATCATTAGTTCTATATTCATGTAAACAATGGATTTTTACTTCTTTTGTTACTTCATTCGTCCAAAAACGAGGTGTAATTCCTTTGCTCTGTTTTATCGGGCTAAAATTAACCCTTTTTTTCACCCACAATCGTTTTATATAGCAATGTTATGTAATTAATCGTTTGAAGTTGTAACACCAAATAAAACGAAAATCACCACTCGTTCAAAATGTTAACGGTGGTGATTATTCATAACTAACTTCGACTAAATAAAGCCCATTCGCAGGAGCAATTTTAGGCGCAAGGCGTCGATTTTTTGCTTCTTGAATTTCTATAATTTGGGCGGGTGTGAGTTTTCCTTTTCCTACTTCCATCATCATCCCAACCATGATTCGAACCATGTGATGCATGAATCCATTTCCATGAATCCGAAAACGAAGAAGTGTGCCTTCTTGTACTAAAGAACAGTCATAAATGGTGCGAAGCGTGTTTTCGAGATGATGATTTTTAGTGAATGAACGAAAATCATGTTCGCCAATAAAGGATTTTGCCACTTCTTGCATCAGGGAGATGTTTAGGGGGTGAGCATAATAGTACCGATAGCGGATCAAAAGGGGGTTATATTCCCCAATATCAATGAGATATTCATACCGTTTACTGATGCTAGAGAAGCGCGCATGGAAGTTCAAATCTACATGCTCCACATTTTTGATATAAATGTCTTGAGGAAGACGAGAATTTAGGGCATTTTGCATATTAGCATCCTTCATATCAATATCACTATTGAAATGAAAGACCTGACCTAAGGCATGAACGCCAGCATCTGTTCTTCCCGAAGGATAAACCGTTACATGCTTCTTGTGAATGATTGCAAGAGCTTTCTCTAGTTCATTTTGAATGGTGTTAGGGGCTCCTTGTACTTGAAACCCATGATAATTGGCACCATCATAGGATACAACACATTTATATCGCATAGGCAATCCTCAAAAAGAGGGTGAGTCCAAAACACAATAAGGTCACTGCATAGGTAAAGTAATCACTGGTGTGATAGACGAGTTCATTGATTTTAGTACGTTTATCTCCAGGAATATACCCTCTAGCTTCCATCGCATTCGCTAAATCTTCTGCTCGCTTATAGGCAACGACAAACATAGGGATGAGTAAGGAGATGATTTGCATAATTTTATCTTTTATTTTTCCTTCCGCGAAGTCCACACCCCGTGAAGCTTGAGCTTTTAGAATCCGCATAGCTTCATTAATGAGGGTTGGAATAAAGCGAAGAGCAATGGAAATCATCATGGCCATGATGCTAACATTGATTTTAAAGACACCAAGGGGTTTTGCTACTTCTTCTAACCCATTATTAAGGTCCGTTGGTTTGGTTGTAAGCGTTAATAGGGACGAAAAACAGATGAGATTGATGATGCGAAGAATGACGCGAGCGGATGTAATCAAGCCCTCATCATAAATACGAAGTGTATAACCTGTAAGTAGGGGTGTTGTTTTAAGGATGGTTTGTAAATAGAATCCTAAAAGGAGGGTAGCAATAAATAGTAGTCCTCTTCCTTTTCGAATGATCTTTTTAGATAAGAAGAAAAGAACAAGAAGGACGATAAAGATGCCAAGTGAAAGCCATCTCAGTTCAAAATGAAGAATAAAACGAGCCTCTCCTACGCCTTGACTGAAGAATACTTGGAAAAAAATCGTAAATACCAAAAGCATAGCCATCATTTTTAAACTCTGAAGGAATTTTCCAAAAGGAATTTTTGATGTCGCAATAAGAACAAGAACAAGAATAAACATCCCAAGTAGTCCCCATAGTGAGGAAAAGATAAAGGCCGTTAACATAAGCGCAAATAAACTGATGATTTTAGTTCTTGGATCGAGACGATGAATCCATGAATTACTGTGATAATATTGACCAAAAATCATTTTATCATTCATGGGTCTCACCCACCTTTGCCTGAAGTTCACGAAGGGCATCTTCCAAATGATATTGATAGATGTCCAGCGGAAGGGCTAGTTTCTCTTTTAAATATTTCATCATTCGCACAATTTCAGGATAATCAAGATTACATTTCTCAATGAGAACATCATCTTTAAATAAGTCCTCTTTGGAACCATCATACATGAGTTCCCCTTCTTTTAGAACCAAGACACGATGGGCATATTTTGATACTACTTCCATATCATGGGTAATAATGATGATGGTCTTATGATAAACTTCATTTTGTTCTTTTAAAAATTGTAATAATTCATTTTTAGCGAACGGATCGAGCCCTGCTGTGGGTTCATCAAGCACCAAAATATCCGGTTTTGAAGCTAAAATCCCCGCAATTGCCACCTTTCTCATTTGTCCTCCCGATAAATTGAAAGGACTTTTTTGTAGGAGGGGCGTGATGTTCATGATTTGGGCAATTTCATGGGCAATCGAAGCAGGTTCGGGAAGGTTAAAGTTTTTGGGACCAAACATGATGTCTTTTTCAACGGTTTCTTCAAAAATCTGATATTCTGGAAACTGAAAGACAAGACCCACCGTTTTCCGAATGGGTTTTAAAGGGAAACGTGGATTTTTGGTAAGAAACCAATCTTGAATCTGGACGGTTCCTCGTGTTGCAAGTAATAGTGCATTAAAAAGTTGGACAAGGGTGGATTTGCCACTTCCTGTGTGACCCACGAGGGCAATAAATTCATCTTGTGAAGCGATGTCAAGACCAATGTTATGCAAGGTAAAGTGGATTTGTGCCTTGCGTTTCTTGGGAATGTAATAAGCGAAGCTTACTTCTTGTAAGTGAATTCCCATAAATGTTCCTGTATCGTATCTTTATTGTTTAGTTTTGATTGTTCCACTAATTCAATCAGTTTCATGCTTTCAAGGATATCAAGTTTTGAGTCTTTTAATAACTCCTTTTGTTTGAATACTTCTTTGGGGGTTCCCATGGCAACGATTTTACCTTCATTCATGACCATAACACGATCAGCAAGAAGGGCTTCTTCAAGATTGTGGGTGATGGATAGAATGGTACGATTCCCTTTAATATTGGAAATCACGTGAAGGACTTCACGGACTCCTTTGGGATCGAGCATTGAGGTTGCTTCATCAAAGATGATGACTTCGGGCTCACAAGCCAACACGCCTGCAATCGCAACGCGTTGTTTTTCTCCTCCTGATAAGTTTTCAGGATTGTGATCCATAAAATTTTGCATGGAAACAAGGGTTGCATAGCGCTCGATTTGTTGTAACATTTGCTCTCGTGGAACTTTTCTATTTTCGAGCCCAAAAGCAATGTCATCCTTTACAGTGACTCCAACAAATTGGTTATCAGGGTTTTGAAACACAATGCCAATGGTTTGACGAAGAAAATCGACGTTCTCTTCGGTTAAAACTTGACCATCAATTTTAATAACGCCACTTGTGGGTTTCAAAAGACCGACGAGTAGTTTGGCAAGTGTTGACTTGCCACTTCCGTTATGACCAAGGATACTAATGAACTCTCCCTTTTGAACGGAAAAAGAGACGTTGCGTAGTGCAACATCTATTTGATTGTATTGAAACTGAAGATCTTGAACTTCAATAATATTCATGCATTTCTCCTTAAGGGACGAGGACTTCGTCAATGTAGCGTTCATAGCTCATGAATTCGATTACAATTCCATTCGTACAAACGATGGGAATGACCTGTTTTGAACTCATGAGCGTTCTCATACAAACTTTATTTTCACAACTAGCTTCTTCCATATGAATGAATTCATATTCGATATGTAGTCGATTATAGATTGGTTTTGAAGCAGCAATCGGGATTACCTGAGTGGTGGTCACACCATCCATGGTTTTCTTTAAAACAAGTTTTGTTGGTTCTTCGGCCGTCACTTCGATTTCATAGAGAATGTCGACGCCTTCTTCATAACTGATGAGATCCAAGCGAATGTTTTTGTAAGTAACAACGACTTTTGCATCGGTGGTATCAATAAATAATTGGGAAGCATAATGAATAAAGAAACCGCCAATGAGAATAAGAATGAGTCCAATTAAAACATAATCTAGTTTTTTCATGGAGCCACCCCCTTACTTACTTTGTTATTTTACCATGATTTGGCCCATTTGGCAAGTTATAGCCATGGGAAAACGTTATGATTGGGACGTTTTATATAACGAAACATGCTCTACTTCTCCTGAAGTAATCGCAATCCTCTTGTGTAGCCCTTCTAGAATTAGAGCTCCTTCAGGATTCACCCCCTTAGCAATATAAGAGGTTCCTTGATAGGTCACCTGTTGACCTATAGTTGTGAGCCGTGCTTCATACTCTCCAATTGCGAAAGCACCCCTTTTTAAGGCTTCATATTCGACTTCAAAATGGGTGATTATTGATTCAAGTGTGGGCTCTAAAGGAAGAAGGTGCCCTGTTTCTATGGCAAGAGACGTCGTCTTACTTTTTAACTCTTCAGGAAATAAAGTTTGATTGACATTAATCCCGATTCCAATAATCACAGCATGAAGGCTGTTAGATGATATGGCTTCAAGTAAAATCCCTGCGACTTTACGGTTATGAATGAGGATATCATTCGGCCATTTGATGAGGTTTCTCGTATAAGAATCCAAGGCTTTTGAAACAGCCAGGGCGACTGCGAGGGAACATTGCCCCACAGGATAAGAAAAATTGTCTTCTTTGATCAAAATTGATGCGAGTAAGTTTAATCCTTCTTCATCCTGCCATAAGCGATTGAATCGACCTCTTCCTGCAGTTTGATGTTTTGCAACAATTACACTTTTATGAGGAAGGCTGACATAGTTATCTTTTACATATTGGTTGGTTGAGGAAAGGGACTCAAAGGTTTTTATTGTGTACATAAACTCCTCCATGACAATTCATCTTAACATAAGAACTATTCATTTACAAGAATTGGATATAAAAAAGCCTACAATAATGTAGGTTTTTTGCACGAGCGTTAAATTCTCGCCTTACTTATACAACCAATTCATTAAAAAGTTTGTATAATCCGATGAGTCAAGTCTCCTCAATCATCGACTTTATAATTATTTTATACTATATGAATAGGACAAATATTACTAAGAATCTTAAAAAAGGCAAATTTGAAGTACTAAAACTTTCAAATTTACCTATCTGTTTAATTATTATTATAATTGTCTTATTCAAAAATAGCTAATACATCTTGATTGGCAACGTTTTGGCCTTTTTGAACAAGAACTTGTTTCACAATACCACTATAAGGTGAAACGATTTCGTTTTCTAATTTCATCGCTTCAAGAATAAATAAGCATTGTCCTTTGGTCACTGCATCTCCTGATTTCACGCGAACTTCGTTAATAACTCCTTGCATAGGAGCTTTGAGGGATGCTTTTTCACTGACAGGAGCACTGGGAGTCGCTACTGGAGCGGCGGCTGCTACGGGAGTACTTGCAACTTCTCCAACACTTTCTAATTCAACTTCATATAATTTTCCATTAACTTTTACTTTATATACTTTCATCTTGGTTCTCCTAACCTATTTGTTTGATGGATACCAATCGAACATCAGTTTTTCCATCGTTTGCATAATCAATGGTTGCAACAAGGGCAGCCACCATCATATCATCATCTTTAATATCTTCCAGTTTAAGGGGGGCTCTTGTCTCTTGAGGAGGAGTGACCTCGACTGGTTTTTCCTTTTTAAACCATTTAAACATGTGCTTCACCTACCCATAGATTGATGTTAATCACTTCGACGGGTTCTTTCTTATATTTGTTTTGCAAGAACTTAACAGCTACTTGTTCAAATAAAGCACAAGTCAATACATCTTCATCACTTTGAATGAGATCCTTATATTTTTCCTTCAAGGCTTCAAATTGGGGGGGAATATCATCTGCGGGACGATGGGTAATCACAGAATCATCGCCAATGATTTGGTGACGAATAACAGGATCCACTTCCGCAGGGCTTTTGCCATAATATCCATGAAGATATTCCGTGATTTCTTTCGGAACCATTTTATATCGTTCTTGGGTCATAACATTTAAAACCGCTTGAGTTCCAACCATTTGTGATAGAGGTGTGACAAGGGGAGGATAGCCTAAGTCTTTTCGCACGCGAGGAATTTCACGTAAGACTTCTTCATATCGATCCATGGCGCCTTGTTCTTTTAATTGACTCATTAAATTGGATAACATTCCTCCAGGTACTTGATATTTCAAGATGCTGGGATTCGAGGTAAGAGCTTTGGGATTGAGTAATCCACTTTGAAGGTAACGATCTTTTACTTTTGTCATGATGGCAGTCGCTCTTTCAAGCGCAGCCACATTCAGTTTAGGATCATATGCAGTTCCTTCTAAAGCATATTGAAATGCTTCAGTCGAAGGTTGAGATGTTCCACCAGATAAGGGGGATAGAGCGGTATCGATGATATCAACACCTGCTTCAATCGCTCTTCTGTAAGTCATTTCACAAATGCCGCCAGTACAATGACCGTGGAGTTCAATCGGTAATGACGTAGCTGCTTTGAGGCGAGATACGAGTTCATAAGCATCTTCAGGAAGAAGAACACCGGCCATATCTTTAATGCATAAAGAATCAGCACCCATGGCTTCTACTTCTTTCGCTAAAGCAACATAGTAATCAACGGTATGAACAGGACTTGTCGTATATGAGAGGGCGATTTGACAATGTCCTCCGTATTTTTTTGTTGAAGTGACAGCACAGGCTAAATTACGAATATCATTGAGGGCATCAAAGACACGAATGATATCAATCCCATTTTCAAGTGATTTCTCTACAAACTTTTCGACGACATCGTCAGCGTAGTGTTTGTATCCCAAGATATTTTGACCTCGGAATAACATTTGTAACTTCGTTTTCTTGCAATGTGAACGAATCAAACGAAGGCGATCCCAAGGATCTTCATTTAAGAAACGGATGCAAGCATCAAATGTTGCACCGCCCCACACTTCAAGGGCATGGTAACCCACATTATCTAACTCATCAATACAACTCAAGATTTCTTCGGTCGTCATTCTCGTTGCAACGAGAGATTGATGACCATCTCTTAAAGCAGTATCAACTATTTTTACTCCCATGATATTCTCCTTATTTTGCTTCTTCTGTGACTTTGCGAATAGCAGCAAGTGCTTCTTCTGGTAAACGGTTAAAGGTATCAAGTTCTTGAACATAGTTTAGACGATCTTGCATTCTTTCAGCGACCATTTTAACATATTCAGAATCTTTGAAGTCAGGTTCGAAGCCTTCAATATTTAAAAATTCGAGTTCAGTGAATGGGCCAAATTTCACAAATTTAGCTTTGTCGGTTACGATGTCTTCAATGAGGCCTAGTGTTACTTTTGGAGTCACTTTCTTTTCTAGGAAGAAGCCAGTATTGATAATATAGCAATCAACGCCCATATTGGTAAATAAATCTTTGAACTTGAGATAATCTTGTTCTAAAGGATAAAGTCTAAATGGATTTGCATAGGGGACAATAACGAGTTTATTAGTATCTTCACCCTTCACATATTCAGCAGTGGTCCGTTTGGTTGCAAGAGTTGCACCCATCGCCGAAGCAAGAGCAGGACTATTCACTTTTACAACTGGAGGAAGACTACTATCTTTCATAATCCAGAAAATAGCATCGCAGTTTTTAGCGAAACGATATTCCCGTTTAGGTGTTGCAAAACGACTTTTGACAGTACGACCATTGCCATTACGAATGTCTTCAGTAACGGCTACAAGTTTTCCATCTTCATCGCGGGTAGCAGCACAGTTTTGAATAGATACGAAATATTTACGTTGAGGATTATCTAGAAGATAATCTTGAGTCTTATCAAAATAAGCAGGTTCTAGACTAATGCTTGAAGCATCGGTATTGGAAATAATGAAAGCATCATCATGAAGAACGGTGGTATCAAATTTTCCATTATGATTTGACAAGGTAATGGTTGATTTTCCACTGCCTGATAATCCAAAGACACCAATCACTCGTTCTTTTCCGCCTTCAAGATTGAAACGCTTTTGTCCGCCATGGCAAGCAGTATATCCATTTCTAGCCGCAATGGACCAAGCAAGTGTGAGTGTTCCTTTTTTGAATTCGCCAAAATAACGCATTCCAAGTAAACAAGCACAGTTATTCTTTTCATCAAAGAGAGCAAGTCCTTCTGGGAATTCAGCAGGATAGCAATCAGGATCAGCAAAGATGAAAATATCAGCTTCATCTAATACTTTAGATTGTTTATAGACAGCTAATGTTTCAGGATTCACAATTTGGAAGTTATTGACCCAGTTGTATAAGGTGTTTTCATATCCTTCAGGGACCAATAAATGAGCTTTTACCATAAATTCAGGATCAAGTCCAACAATAACTTGAGCATGATACATGGTTTTTTTGTTGGTTAAGAAATCGACTTCACGAACAAGAGAAGCAAATTTTTCTTCGTTTTCTTTGCTGACCAATTTGCGAAGGCGAGCTTGACGACCTGTGATATTTCCATCATTGAAAAGCAATACACGTGCATCTTCAGGAAGTCCTAATTCTTTCGCATTGGCGACGATTTGATCGGTAATAATGGTTCCTTTGGCAGCCTTCGCAAGTTCATATGCTTGGGCGAGGGTTGTGATTTCAATCACGTTGTTACGATAGAAAGCAGTTTCAATGGTGGAACGAACACGACTAAAAACTTTAGGTGACTTAAGTCCAATAGCTTGAGCTGGTAAATTTGATAATGTTGCCATATTAATCCTCCTTGGCGTAATTATTAGCATTTTAATTCAATTTTTGATATCGTTTTATGAGTTCTATTCACAAAAAAACGAAACTCTACCTATTATAGCACATTTTCATGCGATTTACAAGACCTGGTTTTGATAAAAATGTTCTTCAATTTCAAAAAATAACAATATTTTTTGGTATCAAAAAAGCACCCTTCTGGGTGCAATTTTATTAACGGTTATAGAATTCAACGATTAAGTTGTCTTTGATTTCTTCCATGAATTCAGTTCTCATTGGTAAGCGTTCAAGTTTACCAGCAAGTTTAGTTTCATCAAATGAAAGATATTCTTTACGACTAATAGTTGCACTTAATCCATCTTGGATTGCTTGAAGACGACGTGATGTTTCTTTCACCGCAATGACTTGTCCCACTTTGACGATTTGTGATGGAATGTTAACTTTATTGCCATCAAGGGTGAAGTGAGCATGATTCACAAGTTGACGAGCTTGACGACGAGTGGCTGCAAATCCCAAACGATAAACAAGGTTATCAAGTCTTGTTTCTAAGAGAATCATGAAGTTGTCGCCAGTGTTGCCTTTAGTGTTCTTTGCGATGTCGAAATAACGACGGAATTGACGTTCATTTAACCCATAACTGAAACGAACTTTTTGTTTTTCTCGAAGTTGTGTTCCGTATTCAGATAACTTTGAACGACGTTGCCCATGTTGACCAGGAGCATAGTTTCTTCTTTCTTTGCCATTTTTACCAATAGCGAATTCTTTCCCACTTTCAAGAGTTGAGAATCCCAAACGACGGGATATCTTCCAAGCAGGGCCTGTGTAACGTGCCATATTAATTTCCTCCTTATATATGATTTGTAAGGACCTAAACCATTTGAAGAGAAAAGAGATTAACTAAATGTTTTCATCTATCAGCGAGACTACTCACTACCTCTACAGGTTAGTCTTTTCTAATCATCGTTTAAGTGCTGTTCTTACTGCACTTTGGTTATTATACTCTAAAATAGGGTATTTGTCAATTGTTTTTTGTGATACCAATTTGAGGAATGAGGGGAGATAAACCCTTAATCACAAAAAAGGCGATGAGCATGTTGAGGATGGAAGCAATGGCATTAAAGGGAAGACAAGCAACAAGTAAATAAATGCCCATGTAATTAGTTTTTGTGATTCCCGGAATCATTTGCATCATCCCAAAAACAGCTTGAAAATTAACAGTGTAGATGTAGAAAGGAATAATAATGGACCAATTGATAAATACACCCACAACTATCCAGACAAGACTCGACATGACGAGTGCTACTATCAAGTTTTTAGTGGACTCTTTTTTGTGATAAAAATAAGAAAATACGGTGACGACCGATACCCCAATGATGATATCTGCAAGTTCTCCAACGCCAAAACTCGATGAAGTGACTAAAATCAACTTGCCCAACGTTTTTATAATAATCGCAATTCCCCCATAAGCAGGACCATATAATGAAACAATCAAAAGAATGGGAATGATTGAAAAATGAACTTCTAGAAATGGCGGCATAAATGGAATAAATAATTTTATATCGATGCCAAAGATATATAAAAGAATTGAAATTGCTGAAAAAATAGCCACTACCACCAAACGTTTGATGACATAACTTCGTGACTGACTAGCCCTTTCTTTGCGATACGAATAAATCATGATTACGATGAGCAAAACCATAAAAATGCCCGTCATGATATATTTAAAAGTTTGTGTACTTAAAAAATCCGTGAATGCACTTAATATCATATGTTGCCTCCTTATAAAAAATGCCCGTAATAAACGGGCACTTGAAAAATTCGACGTAAAAACAATCGTTTCTTCTTTCATCTAGACTTTACTATCGGTTTTGGAATTGCACCAAATCATGCCCTAAGGCTCGCGGACTATACCGCCGGTCTGGAATTTCACCATGCCCTGAAGATTACACTATTATTATACTCTTTTTATAATGATTGTCAACGATAATCACAATAGTAGGGTCGTTTTATAAAACTTTACTTAAAAAATTGATGGTTCTTGCTTGCTTAGGATGATGAAATAAAGCTTCAGGAGTTCCTGATTCAATGATTCTTCCTTCATCCATGAATAACACGCGATGACTGATTTCCTCAGCAAATCGCATTTCATGCGTCACGATGATAATGGTCATCCCCATATGGGCAATATCTTTTATAACACTTAAAACTTCTTTTACCATTTCAGGATCTAGAGCACTTGTCGGTTCATCAAACAACATGACTTCTGGATTCATGATGAGAGCCCGAACGATGGCAAGACGTTGCTTTTGCCCCCCACTTAAAGTACGAGGGTATTCATTTAATTTATCTAACAATCCCACTTTTATAAGAAGTTCTTTTGCCTTTTCAATCGCCACACTTTTTTCCATCATCTTCGTTTGTACGGGTGATAAAATAATATTTTCAAGAACCGTTAAATGAGGAAAAATATTGAAGTGCTGGAAAACCATTCCCATTTTTTGACGATATTGATTGAGTTTTGCTTCCTTTAGTGGCTTTTCATTCCCACAAATCGTTTGATTTTCATAGGTTATTTCCCCAGATGTAGGGGTTTCAAGAAGATTAATGCAACGGAGGAAGGTTGACTTCCCCGATCCACTAGGACCGATGATGGAAACAACTTCTCCTGTTTTGATCACGACATCAATGCCACGCAAAACGTCAAGTTTCCCAAAGCTTTTATGTAAATTACGAATAACCAACACTGCGTTTCATCCTCCTTTCGACTGCCAATATCAATTTTGAAAGAGTGAATGTTGAAACAAAATAGAACAGAGCGACTGCAACATAAGCCTCTAGATATAAATACGTGACAGATCCAATTTCTTTTTGTACGGTCATCAAATCCCCAACAAAGAAGGTCATGGCAAGGGACGTTTCTTTGATGATGGTCACATATTCATTTCCAATCGCTGGTAAAATATTTCGAATCGCTTGTGGCAAAATCACCTTAATCATCGTTTGCGTTTTCGATAATCCAAGGCTTCTTGCTGCTTCGGTTTGACCTTTATCCACTGCTTGAATCCCCGCTCTCATAATCTCAGCGACATAGGCTCCACTATTGAGAATAAGGGCCACAGCAGTTGCGGCAAATTTTCCAATGGTCGAAGCAAAAATTAAGTAAATAGCACAGAGTTGTAATAAAAGCGGAACTCCTCGGATTACTTCAACATATGTTTTTCCTAAGAAAGAAAGTACCTTCGAAGGAGATTTCACCAACAGGCATACGAACATACCAATGAAAGCTCCAAAAAAGACTGTAATCGCTGATAACTCAAGCGTGACTCCCAATCCTTTTAGTAAAAGCGGAAAGTATTTAAAAATAATATGAATGACGTTTCTAATCATTTCCATGAAGGCCCTCCTTTCTACAATTGCTATTCAGATATTTCTGCTCCTAATTCGATTGCTAAAGCTTGGGCTGCTGTTAACCACTCGCTATAGAGTCCTTGTTCTACAACATCAGCAATAATGACATTAATCTGTTCCATCAAAACGGTATTCTCTTTTTTCGCAACGACAACATTTCCACCTTGGAAGATGAAATTTTCTGGAACAACCATGAAGTTTTCATTGTTGGCAATCCTGATGGCAGCAACAGTTTCAGCGAGTGCAAGAGCATCAATGTTTCCATTCATCAAAGCATTCACTGCTAGTTCAAAATCTGTAAATAATTCCTTGGTAGCATTGGGAAGTTGCGTATCCACGAGCTCACTTTGAATAGTAGCGGATTGAGCTCCTACTTTTACTGAACTCTTATTGAGATCAGAAAGCGTAAGATAAGTCGCTGCATTTTCTTTTAGAATTAAAATTTGTTGTGCTCCTTCTCCTCCATCAAGATAACTTTCTGATAAGAGATAGTTTTCGGCACGTGAAGGAGTCCAAGAAAATCCGGAAATTGAAATGTCAACAGTTCCTGTTTGAACAGCCATTAAGCAAGCATCAAATGACATTTCTTCAATCACTAAGGTTTTGTTTAATTGGCTTACAATATACTTCGCAAGTTCGATATCAGCGCCCACAAATTTGTCTTGTCCTGTTTTGGATAAGTCAATGAATTCATAAGGGGCATAGTCGGGAGAAACAGCCACTTTTAGAATGTCGTCTGATTGATTTTGACAGCCACTCATGATGATGATAGTAAGTAATAGTAATAATAATGTTGTAAATTTTTTCATAATATCCTCCTGAAAAATTTATATAAAAAAGTCTCCTTCTTTATTTCTAAAGAAAGAGACGATTTTTCGCGGTACCACTCTTATTGCTTAAAAAAATTTTAAGCCACTCAAACATTATTAACGCTAATGAACGTTATTCCTACTCTAGTTCAGAATAAATCCTCCCAAGTGCGGTTCGAAAGAATACCCTTGATCAGACTCACACCCACTCTGATTCGCTTTTCTGGTTGATTCTTTTTACTCTCTTGTTCAGTGGACTGCCCCTTATAAACAAAAAAAGCCAAAAAGGCTTATTTATATCAACCACGTATGCTCAGGAATGACCCATCTTGTGTTTGCTTATAAGCGACTATTGCAAGTATTATACAATACTTTTAGGAGTTGTCAAATAAAAATGAAATGAAAACGTTTTTTTTGGTGTGTTATAAAAACCCCACTCCTAATGAAGAAGTGGGGAAGATTTTTTCTATATAAATGTTTATAGAGCTGCTTTGACTAAGGTCAAAAAATCATCAGCCACTAAACTTGCTCCGCCAATAAGGGCACCATCGATATTCTCTTGCCCCATCAATTCATGAATGTTGGATACTTTCACAGATCCTCCATATTGAATCCGGATAGCGTCTGCCACTTCTTGATTATAGAGCGAAGCGATGGTTTGACGAATAAACGCACATGCTTCTTCAGCTTGCGCGACAGTGGCTGTTTTACCAGTGCCAATTGCCCAAATAGGTTCATAAGCAATGACTACTTTCTTTGCATTTTGCGGAGTGATGTTCACTAAATCAGCATTGAGTTGACGTAACAAGACCGCTTTGGTAAGATCTTGTTCCCGTTCTGCAAGAGATTCACCGATGCAAAGAATGGGAGTAATTTTATGCCGGAAAGCGGTTAAAAGTTTCTTGTTAATCGCTTCATCAGTTTCATTAAACATTGCTCGACGTTCAGAGTGACCAATCACCACATATTCAACGCCAATACTCTTTAACATCGGAGCAGAAATTTCTCCAGTAAAAGCTCCGCTATCTTCAAAGTGCATGTTTTGAGCACCAATACGTAAGTTTTCACCTTGACGTTTAACTAAGCAACGTAGGACAAAGCTAGGAGCACAAATAACACTTTCAACTAAGTGAGAACTGGGAAGTTGTTCGCTGACAGCATAAATGAATTGTAATGCTTCATCACGAGTTTTATACATCTTCCAGTTTCCAGCAATAATGGGTGTTCTCATTATTTGATGCCACCTTTGCTGACAGTTGCTTGAATAGCAGTAATTGCTTCTTCAGCATCTACTCCTTTGGCTTCGATTTCAACTCTTGCTCCTTCTAGGACTGCAAGTGACATAATACCAAGAATGGATTTTAAGTCAACTTCTTTCTTGAGATAACGTAGAGTGATGTCTGATTCAAATTCGGATGCCGCTTGGACAATTTTTTGAGCCATTTGAGCATTGATTCCGGACGTATTTTCAATGGCCATGCTAACAGTTTTATTCATAGATTAACCTCCTATTATTTATCTTGAATGATGGTAACGCCTGGTAGGGCTTTACCTTCTAAATATTCTAATGATGCTCCTCCGCCAGTAGAAATGTGTGTAAACTTTTCTTCAAATCCCAACTGAATGGCTGCAGCAGCAGAGTCACCACCACCAATAATGGTAGTAGCACCTTTTAAATTGGCAAGCATTGTACAAATGGCTTTGGTTCCAACGGCGAAACGCTCAAATTCAAACACACCTGCAGGACCATTCCATACCACCGTTTTAGCACTTTTAAGTTCTTTCTTAAATAGTTCAATGGTTGCAGGACCAATGTCAAGACCCATCATATCGCTTGGCATATGTTCTGTTGGTGCAATTTTACTTGGAGCTTCGGGATCAAAGGCTTTCGCTACCACATTGTCTATTGGAAGAACAAGTTTATCTTTTCCTTTTTCAAGAAGGGTTTTTGCTAGTTCAACAAAATCAGCTTCACATTTGCTGGTTCCAACTTCATAACCTTGGGCTTTGAAGAAGGTATAGGCCATGGCTCCACACACAAGCACTTTATCTGCTTTTGTTAAGAGGTTTTCAATCACAGAGATTTTATCGCTGACTTTGGCTCCTCCTAAAATGGCGACGAAGGGATGCGTTGGGTTATCAACGGCTTCGCCGATGAATTTAATTTCTTTTTCCATTAAAAAGCCTGAAACAACAGTTGAAATGTTTTTAGCAATTCCGGCATTGGATGCATGAGCCCGATGAGCAGTTCCAAAAGCATCATTAACAAAAATGTTGCCTAGTGAAGCCCAGTATGCTCCAAGTTCAGGATTGTTTTTTGATTCCTTTTTGCCTTCAACGTCTTCATAACGAGTATTTTCAAACATAACGATGTCTTGTTCCTTCATTGCTTTAATGGCAGCTTCTAGTGCGGCTCCTCTTGTTTCTGGAACAAATAAAACAGGTTTTTTAAGTAATTCTGATAATCTTTTTGCAACAGGAGCTAATGAATTCTTAGCTTTGTCAGCTTCGGTTTCAACGCGGCCTAAATGAGAGAATAAAACAAGTTTAGCATGTTGACTAATTGCATATTCAATGGTTGGTAATGCTTGTACAATACGATTATCATCCGTGATCACGCCATTTTTCATTGGGACGTTGAAATCAACGCGTATTAATACGACTTTACCTTTTACATTAACATCTCTTATAGTTTTTTTCATAGTATCCTCCTATATTTTCCTATACTATTATATCATAAAATTCAACTTTTGTATAGAATGAAAAAAAGTTAAGCCACTCATTTTAGTGGCTTAACTGAAGTTCGTTTATTTTCTGATTCTCAGTTGTGTTTCTGGATCAAAGAAATGAGACTTATTCATATCGAACGCTAATTCAATTTCGTCACCCATATGGACATCTGCTCTTGCATTGACACGTGCAACAATTGGTTGTGTGTTAACGGTTGTATAAATTAATGTCTCAGCGCCTAGTAATTCCGCAACATCAATCTTGAAAGTCATTTTGGCATCTGAATAAGTATCGACTACGACGAATTCATCATGAATGTCTTCAGGACGAATACCCATGGCAAGATCTTTATCCAAATAGTTTTGTTCTTTCAACATATTAAATTTGGGAGTTGGAATTTTGAATTTAGAAATACCCAACTTATGATTTCCAACAATGAAGAAGCCTTCTTCACTAACGCGACCTTCAAGAAAGTTCATGGGAGGTGTTCCAATAAATCCGGCGACAAACATATCATTTGGTAAGTCATAGATTTCTTTTGGAGCTCCGATTTGACGAACGTAACCATCTTTCATAACAACCATTCTTGATGCCATGGTCATGGCTTCAATTTGGTCATGGGTTACATAAATGGTAGTAATACCTAATTTTTCGGTAATCTTAATGATTTCGGTTCTCATTTGAACACGAAGTTTTGCATCAAGATTGGATAATGGTTCATCCATTAAGAATACTTTTGCATCACGAACGATGGCACGGCCTAGGGCAACACGTTGACGTTGACCGCCTGATAAGGCTTTAGGACGACGTTGTAATAAGGGTTTTAATCCTAAAATTTCAGCAGCGTTATTCACTCGACGTTCAATTTCATCACGTGAAAATTTACGAAGTTTTAATCCAAACGCCATGTTATCATATACAGTCATATGAGGATACAATGCATAACTTTGGAAAACCATCGCAATGTTTCTGTCTTTTGGAGCTACATCATTGACGATTTCGTCATCAATACGAAGTTCTCCAGAAGTAATTTCTTCAAGTCCAGCTACCATTCGAAGTGTGGTGGTTTTTCCACAACCTGATGGGCCTACAAAGACGATAAATTCTTTGTCTTTGATGTGTAAGTTAAAGTCTACAACGGCATGAACATTGCCTTCATATACCTTATTAAGATTTTTTAGCGTAACAGTTGCCATAAAATTCCTCCTAATATTTTATTCCAGACTCATTATACGCGAAGTAGATTCATCTATCAATGGGCATGTTGCACATTATTTTCTACAAATAATGGAAATAGGAGTGGTTTCAACATTCCATTGGTATCTCATGAGTTAAACTAGTATCACTGGTGGGATAATGAATTGACACGATTTGTACTTTATTAAATAACACACATTAATACTTTTTAAGTAGTGACACTCAAGTAATCCCTCTTTTCCAATATTTATAACGCCCCCGGTATCGTCATATTTCATAAAAATGATGGTTTGTAAATGTGACATTCCAATACGAAAGAGTGTTAATTTTTCAATATAACTAGGTATAATTATCTATGCGTCGTCACCATAATAGCCAGTATTGTTAACTTCATTGTTTGATATATCATACTTGCCATTTTATAATGTGTTAGATTTGAAACTTGATGGTTCAAATTTGAATCGGAAAGTTAAGTAAAAAGTGTCCAAGAAATCGACTCAGATCCAAATACTTTCTAGATGAGTATATAAAATGAAGATTGGCAATTCTTTCCTATTTTCACAAAAAAGGTTTAATACAAAAACAAACTGAATTTGTTTGGTATCAAACCTAATGTGTTTATATATTTCATGGTACTAGCTTCTTATATAATCCATCATTTATAAAACCTTTATACTATATGGCTCGAATAAGTAAATATAGGGCCATCGCATCATAAAAGTTTTGAATTGAGAACCCTGTTAATTCATAAATATGATCAATCTTGTTCATTACGGTATTACGATGCATGTATACATCATGGGCTGTTTGACTAATATTTAAATTGTTTTTAAACATTCCCTGGATAATAGATTCCAAATGAGGATCTTTATCCAGTTCTTTTAAGATGACATTACGAATTGGTTTAAGGGCATCATACTCATGATGAACGATATCGAAAATGAGATCTCGGGTGGTGGTATACTGCCGAGGATGATCATAAGAATATTTTAAATAGGCATCCATGAGTTTCATAAAATCCTGAGGATGCGAAGCTCTTAAGGGACCACTTTCAAAAAACTTGAGGGAAAGAGAAAAGTCATCATTGATGGTATTTATAATATCAGAGAGGCAAAAATCATCTATACCATCGTAGAACACCACGACATGTTTTTTGATGGTAAGGATATCCAAATGGTTATTTAGAGCTCTAATGAGATCTAATATCGCTATTTGATCAGATGAGGATATTTGATTCTTTGGAAAAGTAAGAAAACGATAATAGGTTGCTTGATAGGGGAAAGAGGCCCCTTCAAAAAGATAATCATAAAGGGGACAATCTTGTTTTTTTATCCATTTTGTTTCATAGTCCTCAATCAGTTTTGCATCTTTCACTTGATCACATTCAAGATATTCATCATTGGAGGTTAAAAAATACACTTTATTTTTGATATCGAAAAGGGTGTCTTTTTTCATAATATCCTCCTTTACAACTCATATTATAGCACATCTTTTCTAAAATTTATATTAAAAAATGATAATACCTCCTCGATGAGAGAAGGTATTTATGAAAAGTTTTAAGCAATTGTTATTGATTCATTGCATCTTGAATGGCTTGCCAAAATTCTGGATAATTATCATACAAATATTGTTGGAACGCTTCACTCTGAAAAATAACAATGGATGCTACTAAGAACACTCCTAAAATTAATCCAATGATGCCACAGACTATTCCGGTAACGGCTTGTCCCTTTTTCTCAGTTTTAATAGATAAAATTCCAAAAATCAAGGCTAGAAGTCCACACACGATTGAAGCAACAATACTGAGAGGTCCAAAGCAGCAAATGACACCAAAAGCTAAGGAAACAATTCCAAGTATCATCGCTGGTTTTGCATAGACGACTCTTGGATTATATGGCTTTTCCTGTACAGTATTTCCTCCGTATTGATCCTGGTTTGGTTGACTTAGTAACGCTCCACAATCAACGCAATATTTGGCATCCTGTTCATTTTCTTTTCCGCAAATTAAACACTTCATCTTAACATCTCCATTTCGCATCTCATTATAACATAAGGATGATCAATTAATCAATCCTTTTTTTTCATATCTTTTACCCTTTTAATCTCTATCTAATCGAAAGTATTTATCCTTTCAATTGTTTATAAAAAGTAGAGAGTTTATATAAACTCTCTACAATATGATTACTTTTCTCCATTATATATGGTACGTTTATGATAATGAGTATGAAGCATTTCATGAGCCACATGACTTCCTGGTCTTTCAAGCATTTCTTGATAAAGTTTTGCAACTTCAGGATTTTGATGAGACTTTCTAAGTGTTGCATCTGTGTCTGCTTTATACAATGCTTTTCCACGTTCTAGACGCACATCGATGTCGTTTGAAATATAGGAAGGAACGATGGGTTGTCCTCCGCCATTAACGCATCCGCCTGTACAAGCCATGAATTCAACGAAAGCATATTTTCCAGGATTTTCTTTAATTCGTTTCATCATTTCAGGAATGTTAGCAGCTCCATGAACAATGGCAACACATAGATTAAGTCCAGCAATGTTGAGGGTTGCTTCTTTAATGCCATCTTCAACGCCACGAACGGGTTCAATTTCTACCTTACCCATATCCTTTTTTTCAAGAATTTCTTTAACCGAACGTAGGGCAGCTTCCATAACACCCCCAGTTGCACCAAAGATCACTCCAGCACCTGTATATTTTGCAAGAGGTGAAGTAGGTTCATAATCGGCTAAAGCAGCAAATGGAATATCGAATCGTTTAATTAAGCGAGCAAGTTCACGAGTGGTTATAACGACATCAACATCGCGAACCCCATTGTATTCCATTTCAGGACGTTTTGCTTCAGCTTTCTTAGCGATACAAGGCATCACTGAAACAACTTGAATCTTGTTTGGATCAATGTTAAGTTTCTTAGAATAGTATGCTTTAATAATGGCTCCTTGCATTTGTTGAGGAGATTTACAAGAAGATAAGTTAGGAATGAATTCAGGATAGTAAGTTTCAATATAACGAATCCATCCTGGAGAACATGACGTAAAGAGAGGAAGGGTTGATTCGTCTTTGTTTAAATGGGCTTCAAGACGTTCAATAAGTTCAGTACCTTCTTCGAGAATGGTTACGTCAGCAGCAAAGTTGGTATCGGTGACATCATCAAATCCTAACTTTTGAAGGGCAGCATATAGCTTTCCTTCAACGTTTGTTCCAATTGGGTAACCGAATTCTTCACCAATGGCAGCTCGAACGGATGGAGCGATTTGAACCACTTTGTAAACATTAGGATTGCTGATAACACTGACGACTTCATCAATATTATCACGTTCTTTAATGGCTCCAGTAGGACATGCTTGAATACATTTTCCACAATAGATACATCCAGCATCTTCCATGGAATGATTACGAGCGGGTCCAACATAGACGTTAAAGCCACGATAGTTATAATCTAAGACGGATGTTCCTGCCATTTTTTCACAAGCAGCGATGCAACGTCCGCATAAAATACATTTTGAATTGTCTAAAACGATAGAGTCAGTGATGTTAACAATATGGGTCTTTTTAGAAAAATCAGGATTTTCTCCCATGGCATTATTGATGTTGTATTTTCTTAAGAGACGTAACAATTCACAGTTATGTTCTCTTGGGCAACGCCAGCATTCAAAAACATGGTTTGCAGCAATGAGCTCTAAGTTTCTTTTTACGGCTTTGTTGACACGTTCAGAATTAGTGGTAACCACCATTCCATCACTGACTTTAACAGTACAAGAGTTCTTTAGAGAACGAATACCTTTAATTTCAACAACGCATAAACGACAAGAAGAGTTTTCATTGATTCCTCTTAAAAAGCATAGATGAGGAATATCAATTCCTAATTTTTTGGCAGCATCTAAGACGGTATATGAAGTAGGAACTTCAATAAACTGATTATTAATAATGACTTTTGCAGTTTCCATTGTGTTCCTCCTTAAGCCGTATGAATGGCACCAAAACTACAAGATGCTTTGCAAGCACCGCATTTGATGCAAAGGTTGGTATCAATCACGTGTTGTTTCTTGACTTCGCCGGTGATGGCGCCAGCAGGACAGTTCCGTTTACATTTTCCACAACCAATACAGTTATCGGCAATGTAATAGTTAATAAGTGACTTACAAACACCTGCAGGACATTTCTTATCGACGACATGGGCAACATATTCATCATAGAAGTTTTTAAGGGTTGAAAGAACGGGGTTCGGAGCACTTTGTCCTAAGCCACATAAAGAAGAGTCTTTAATTGCATTGGCAAGATCTTCAAGTTCTTTAAGATCAGCCATGACGCCACGTCCTTCAGTAATTTTTGTCAGGATTTCTAACATCCGTTTATTGCCTTCACGACAAGGAGTACATTTTCCACAAGATTCCTCAACAGTAAATTCTAAGAAGAACTTAGCAACATCCACCATACAGTTATCTTCATCCATGACAATCATTCCTCCAGAACCCATCATGGATCCAAGGGCAACAAGATTATCATAATCGATGGGAGTATCGAGGTGTTTTGCAGTTAAGCAACCTCCAGAAGGTCCTCCTGTTTGAACGGCTTTAAACATTTTTCCTTTAGGAATACCACCACCGATGCAATAGATAACATCGCGAAGCGTGGTTCCCATTGGGACTTCAAGAAGTCCGGTATTATTGATTTTTCCACCTAAAGCAAATACTTTCGTTCCTTTTGAATTTTGTGAACCAATTTTATTAAACCAATCGGCTCCTTTTATGATAATTTGAGGAACGTTTGCTAAGGTTTCAACGTTATTGATGATGGTTGGTTTTCCCCATAATCCAGAGTTTGCAGGGAAAGGTGGCTTGTTACGAGGCATGCCGCGTTCACCTTCAATCGAGGCAATAAGGGCTGTTTCTTCACCACAAACGAAAGCTCCAGCACCTAGACGTGTTTCAAGATTAAACTTAAAGCCTAAACCCATGATGTTATCACCTAATAGGCCATATTGATAAGCTTGGCCAATGGCAAAATTGAGTCTTTCAACGGCAAGAGGATATTCTGCACGAACATAGACATACCCTTGAGACGCCCCAATTGCATATCCAGCAATAGCCATTGCTTCAATCACGCAGTGGGGATCGCCTTCTAGAACAGCACGATCCATGAATGCTCCTGGATCGCCTTCATCTGCATTACAAAGCATATATTTTTGATCTGCAACATTTTTCGCAGCCATACTCCATTTAAGTCCGGTAGGGAATCCTCCCCCTCCACGTCCACGGAGTCCTGCTTTTGAAATGACATCAATGACTTCATTAGGAGTCATGGAAGTCAGTACTTTTTCAAGGGCTAAATATCCATCACGTCCGATGTATTCATCGATATCAAAAGGATTGATAATTCCACAATTACGAAGCGCAAGACGTTCTTGACGAGAATAGAAATTCATTTCTTTGAATTTTTTAATCTTAGCTTCATCTTCAGGGGTCATTTCAGTGTAAGCTTTACGAGTAACGACACGTCCCTTTAATAAGTGTTCAATACAAATTTCTTCAACATCTTCAACTTTAACATGAGAATAGAAAGTTGCGTCGGGATAAACGACAACAACAGGTCCCTTTTCGCATAATCCAAAGCATCCACTCATATATACCTTGATTTCATCTTCAAGGCCTAGCTTTTTGATTTGGTCAATAAATTCGTTGCGAATGGCTTCGCTACGACTGGACATACATCCTGTTCCACCACAAATGATAACTTGTGCTATAATTGCCATATTGATATCTCCTAATTTTTATATTTTGATATCAACAAATCTTCAACAAGTTTATGATTTGTGATATGTTCTTCAACAATGCGTTTTGCATCTTGAGGTTTTACGCGACAATAAGTCGTGCGGTTCCCTTCTTGATCAAACACTTCCACAATCGGTTCAAGGGCACATTCTCCCATGCAACCGACTTGGGTAACTGTCACATTATTGGTGTTAAGTTTTCCCACTTCTTCAACCAATGCATTGAGAACTGGTCGTGCTCCAGCGGTGATTCCGCAAGTGGCCATACCAACAACAATGCGATATCCTTCTTGTAGATTGCGCATGGTCATTCTTTTGCTTGCTTCTTCCCGAATTTTCTTTAAATCTTCGATTGTTTTCATAGTTCCTCCGTATGTGCTAACAAGGCGATTTGCTCTGTTATATAATCTTTTATCCAGTGCATCACATCAACTTCCTGAAATGATACATTTCCTAAAATGGTTTGGATTTCTTCACTATCAAACGTGAAGAGATTTTGATTTTTATAATGATGATAAATAATACGAACCTTCTGTAGCATTAAACTATAGAGGGTTTCTTCGATTTCGCCTAGGGGGGGGCGATCGATATGATCATACTTCAAAATCGCATCAACAGTTGTTCCTTTGTGAAGGACCGATGTGATGGTGAGTGAGCCATTACAGGCATCACACAGCTCTTTGATAAATGCAAGACCAAGCCCCACTTGACGGGTAGTTCTTGTGGTGTAAAATGGGGAAGTAACATCTTTTAAGGTGTTTTCATCCATTCCCTTTCCATCATCCGTGAGTGTTAAACGAAATTCATTATGAAGGGTGTCTTCATGAATGGTAATGGTGAGTGTTTTTGCCTCGGCATGAATGCTGTTTTGAGCTAAATCTAATAGATAAAGAGCAATTTCAGTCATGATAATGCCTTCTTAAATGAAGCAAAGGTTTTGTCATCACATTCAATGGTATAATCGGCTTCATGCATATTTTCTAAAGTGTGAGCATCCGAATTATGTAGGATCTTAAAATCTTGAAGTATGGGATACTCTTCTAAAACGATGGGTAAATTCGCTAGATCTTTTACTTCAATGGCATCGATGTCTTCTTTTAGAAGCGAGACATTTTTATGAATGATACCAAAGTGATTTCGATCGACATGGGCGAGGATTACAAGGCCACCCAATGCGTGTACTTTTTTTGATAATTCATGAAAAGAGAGTTTTAATACGTGGTAAAGATCATAAGGATAAGAGGCAATCTCATCATCAAGTACATTACAAATGGTTTGATTTTCAGGGAATTTTGCTGGATAATCAACAAGGTAAGAATGAATCACTTCTTGAAGCAGTAACGCTTCTTTCACCTTCTCAAAATACACCAAGACATGAAACCCTTCAGAAACGGTGATTTCAGCACCATAGAGAAAGAGAAAGTCATAACTTTCTTGAATTTCATGATAGATTGGCGCTTGAAAAAGAGCATTGTGATCCGTGATTGCAATCATGTCTAATTCCTTTAGCATCGCCATGTTAAAAATATTGTGGGGGGTCATTAAGCGATCAGCGCAAGGAGATAGGACAGAATGAATATGAAGATCATAAGCAAGTTTCATAGGCTTTGATTCCTTCATAAATTAGAAGGGCGTCTTTTTCTCCTCCAAAGAGAGAAAGACCTTCTTCTTTGGCTTTCGCAATCATCTCACTTGTTGGAGACACTCCTTCACGAAAGATAATTGCAGCACAACCCATAAGGGTAGCAACTGCGATGACATTGATATTCGATATCATGGTGATGAGAACAATGCCATCTTCCCTGATATGTCCCATAGCCCAACTAAGCATATCACATGCATAATAGCCATGAATCAAACGGTTGTCTCCCAAATGGAAGATTCTTAATTCTTGTAATTTGGCTAGATCATAGACTTGCATTAGAACTACCCCCATTCACAACAAATTTCATCAAAACATCGGTTCCTTCATGATTTGTTTGAATGTATAATTCATCACAAGCGTTTTTGATATTTGGAAGCCCCATGCCTGCTCCAAACCCATTTTCACGGGCAACATCAGAGGCTGTGGAATAACCTTCCATCATGGCTTTCTGGAGGTTTTCAATTCCTGGTCCACAATCACGGAAACGAATGATGATCCATTCATCATCCATACTAACGGAACAGGTTCCTCCGAACGAGTGAAAGACCATATTGATTTCTGCTTCATAGGTTGCAATCGCGATTCTGCGAATGGTTTTTTTATCAATTCCAGCAATCAACAATTCCCGTTTTAAGGTACTAGAAACACATCCAGCCTGTTCTAAGTTCATTTTTTCGATATCGAAACTAAATGTTCTGTGCATTTTCGTATTCACTAATGCCTTGGATTCCATGTTCATACATTTTCCCATTGGCAGAGAACATCGTATATTTTGTGCCAATCATCATAATGTTGGCTCTTTTTGCTTCTTCAATGACCATTGCGTTGGGTTTTTTACCGCGAACTAAAAGAATCGCAGGTAAATCAAGCATTTCTGCGGTACGAACCCCTTGAACAGTCACAAGACCTGTTACAAGTATTCCGATTTCACTGAAGCCTTCATCCACATTTCTAAGTAACATCAATGCATCACTCATCAAGTCACAACTAAAAGCGCAATTGAGTTCTTTATCGGGATCAAAAGTTGTCTCGGTGAAAACTTCACCATTTAATATTTCAACTAACTTTGATGCCTTCATACTCTATTTCCCCAACATTTCCTGTAAAGCTTTTCGAGCAATGGTTGGAGTAGTAGTTCCATAGACTTTTCCATCGATTGTGAAAACGGGAGCAAGTCCACAAGCACCAATGCAACGAGAGGCTTCTAAAGTGAATTCACCATCTTCAGTTGTTTCTCCTGGTTTAATTTGTAATATTTTACTCATTTCGTCAATCACGAGTTGTGATCCACGAACATAACATGCAGTTCCTAAACAAACGCTGACAATATGTTTACCTTTAGGCTCAGTTGAGAAGCGTGAATAAAAAGTCACAACTCCATTAATTTTGGCAACACTTTCACCTAATTCTACAGCGATAATTTTTTGAATTTGTAGGGGAATGCATCCAAAGATATGTTGAGCATCATGAAGGGTAGGCATAAGAGGCCCTGGTTTTTGTTTGTGCTCCAACATTTTTTGTTTGAATTCTGATAATTGTCCTTCAGTAATGACTAATTTAACTGCCATCTTTTTCACTCCTTTATAAACCTTTATTATTATACCACAGATAAAACATAAAAAAAAGGTCTTTTGCCATTAAGAAATCATTTTCATTTGCGTATTATTTGACAAAAAACTTATTTATTAGGGGGGTTAAATTGAAAAGTATTCGCTTCAATGTGAAGTGAATACTTTTAACAATTCAATATTTCCTAGGAGTAAAGCAATAAAGAAGCGTTGCCTCCAAAAAACCTATAAATGCGAAAAGAGATAAAATACAATTTTGTAGGTAAGTTTCATGTTCCTCAATAGATGGAATAAGCCCGATTATCAATAAGATAATGGTGACGATCAATAACACTCCCGGAACAATGAATGTAAAGAATAGTTTAGGTTTTAATATAGTGTTTATGAACATAGTTACTCCAAAAGATAAGAATACATATAAAGAGAAAATTAGGATTTGTTTGTATATGGAAAAATCTAAGAACATGTTGTATTATCTCCCTACACTATTTAAGTGGCTCGCTATATTTGCAACTATCTTTTTCATAAAAATTTGTACATCCCAAGAAGTAAATATTCTCATTATTTCGCTTGCGAATAATTAGAAATCCACCTTCACAATTTGGACAAATTTTAATACTGTTTGCACCACCATGAAGATCGTTGGTCATAAAGTCACATATCTCTGTTTCATTAGTACACACATATAATGGTAATCCATAAGTTTTGTTGTCTTTTAATTGCAATGGATATCCACATATAGGACAGTTTTTTCCTAGTTTTTCATGATTAATATCTTTTTCTAGAATACTACCATGTAGTATCACATTATCATATTTTAATAATTCTAAAACAAACTCAGAAGGCTTTGATTCTGGAGCTATAATGAAAACTCGATTTTTGGTTCTTGTCATAGCGACATAAAACAATCTTCTTTCTTCAGCATGTCGATAACTCTTGTCATCATAAACTACAAAGTTCATAACAGGATCGCGTTCAATTTGTGACGGGAATCCATATACTTCATTGGATGCATTAATTATAATAACATTGTCATAAGTAAGCCCTTTTGAACTATGAGCAGTCAGAAAAGTTAGTTTAACTTCAGGATACTTATTAGATGAAAATTTTCTTGACTCATTGTCATAAGAAAAATAAGGCGTTGTACCCATACCAAATCCATCAAAGTTATATCTGCCTATGACTAAAATATCGGAATTTTTATCCTTTGTCGTAAGAAGTATTTTTTCTATTACACTTTCTAGAAGTTTTGCTTTTTCATCGAGTCCTCCTTTTGTTCCTTTGATAATGTTCTTTTTCTTATCATCACAATATGTATAGACTACGATTGGCTTCTGAATAGTTTTCGGAGAAATTAGCTTTTTTCGAATTTGGCTTGGATTTTCTTGAACGAATTTACCAGCATTATCAATGAGTTCTTGGGAATTACGATAAGTGTGGGTGATATATAAAATATCTGCATAACCCATTTCTTCTTTAAATTTTGTGAATAGCTGAATCTCTGAACCCGCAAACGCATAAATAGATTGCCAATCATCTCCTACTGCCATGATTTTCGCTTGTGTTAGATTTGATAGTTCTTTCGTTAGATTAAAACGTTGTCGAGATATATCCTGGTATTCATCTACGATGATATACTCCAAATTAATATTTTCTTGTACATTTTTTGCTTCCTTCAATAACTTTGCTGATTCATTAATCATATCCTCAAAGTCAACTCGATTTGTCTCTCTTAATCTTCTTTCATATTCCAAATAAGCTTTTTCGCAAATATCTAGAAATATTTTTGTTCTAACGTTTGTGGAAGAATTGTTCATTCGTCCAAAATCATCGATCGTGAAATCTTTGGTTTTAAAGTTTTGTATAAAACTACATATTAAGCGAATTAGTTTATCAAAATACTTATTATGTTCGATATTCTTCAATTTATCAAAAACTTCTTCTTCAGATCTTGGATGAAAATCAATATTTGCTTGTACTAGTATTTCGTGTAAATGTTGCAATAACGATCTACCATCATTATAACTAGAATAAGTCATTAATAGTTTTGTTTTGTGCTTCTGGTGCATAAGAATTTTACTAGCAATATTGCCTTTATATTTTGCGAGTTCTAATGGGGAGTATCTATTATTTTCTCCTGATTCAGTAATGCCAAAATGCTCTAAATAGTATTTTTGTCCATTGTGATAAATGCAAAAATCAGGCGTATAAATTTTATTATAATCAGGTATATGGTAGGGGTAAGTGGGTTCATAATCATATTCGATCCCATTTAAATATAAATAATTTGCAATTTGCACTTCTTCATATGATTGAGCAATTTCATTTTTGATTGTTTTCTTGCATTTTTTACGACTATCAATTATCTCGAGATTAATCTCATTCAGATTGCTACGAAGGGTTGTATAATCCGTGTATCTCGTTTGCTCAATAAATTCATCCATTGATTCAGGAACTATTGCATCAATATAATAACCAAAAAATAAGATCAAACTTTTAAGTGTAGTTTTATCATAATAGATATTCTTTGTGACATACTCCCTAATAATACTAAAGAGTCCTCCATCACTGATCACTCGATATTTTTTCTCGTTGATTCTACTTACAATGCTATATCCACACGCGTGAAATGTCGAAATTCGACAAGGGATATTAAGGGTTTTGTTTATTCGATGCTTCAATTCATCAACTGCTTTATTTGTAAAAGACACAACCAATATTTTATCAGGTGCTATCCCTTTTTTTTCGACCAGATATTTCACTTTTGCAATGATGGTTGTTGTTTTGCCTGCTCCAGCTCCAGCAACGACCAAAGAATAGTCTTCATTATTCAGAATTACTTCCCTTTGTTCTTGATCAAGAAGAATGTTTGGATTGTCTTTTGCCAATATTTCATCAAAGTATTCTTTATTTTCAATCAAAGCCATATTGATATATGTTTTATTATGTTCAATGATTGACTGCGACAAATTTAAATATAATTCTAGTGCTGATTTAGTTGAAGCATAATCAATGTTGGATTTCTTGCAATAATGCTCCAATAGTTTTTCTTCATTATACTTATTCATTTGGTTAAATGTTTCTTCATAGTGCTTTTTAAAAGTGCATACTTCTTTATTGGAAATAAATTGAGACTTTGACATCAATAGATTAAATTCCTGGATAAAATCCATCACAAAAGGATCCTCTCTTAATTGAGACTGTACTTTATTGATTCGCTTTTTTCTTAATAAATCAAGAAAACTCGACATAGATAACCACCCCTTGCTTTAAGAACTTTATTAAACTTATAATAAATTATGTAAAATTACAGAAACTATCTTTTTATCAGCATCAGCAAAATCTACTTGATTGAGTCTTTCTTTTCGTAACCACATGAAATTCAAGTGTTCTGATAATTCCAATTTGCCTTCAACCAGTTCACATTCGTAAACATGCATCGTTAAGGAGAAAGAATTGTATTGATGCTGGATGGTAGTAATATATTTAATCACCTTAATAGTCGAATTGAGTTCTTCCTTAATCTCTCGAATGAGTGCCTCTTCATGACTTTCATCTTGCTCAATTTTTCCACCAGGAAATTCCCACTTTAGTGCGCACTCACCTTTGTTCCCTCTTTGACAACAAAATATTTCTTCACCTCTGACTATGAGAGCTGCAACAACTTCATAATGCTTTCCCATATTATTCATTATCCTCATCTTCTGGTATCTCAAAATTATCCTTTAAATACATTGGAATTTTATTTTCTAATATAATATCAAAAAGTAGCGACTTTTTTACATTATCACTTTCTCTTGGATTAGTAAGAGTCCCTTTTCCTATATAAATATAGGGCAAAGTAATTCCATCTTCTTTTTCAATTTTCCTAATTAATAGATGGGCGTGTTCACTTTTAATGAGCCTATGACCTTTAGAATTTGTAAATGTTGTGGAAGTAGAACTCTCCCACTGTAAGATTTCATCGCTTAAAAACTTATCTTTAAACTTAAGCCATTCTTTAATCGCTTCGTCTTTTTTCAAGTCAACAAACAAATATAGTTCATCATCTTTATAAAATATTCCCTCTCTAAATGATAATGTGTGGTGACACAAAACGGTCAATAGAGAAGTTCTATCATATGTGAAGTATGGATTAAGCAATGATGAACAATTGTAAAAATCGATATCAAACTTGTGAATTCCATAATCTAATAAATCATTCGCAAACTCAATAAAAGTATCATTCACATCGAAACTCAATTTTAATAATTCATTTTCTTTCACAATATAACAGGTTTTTGATCGGCGTTCCTTTTCACTATAGAATTGATATTGTAAGTTATTTAATGCATGATCGAAATGAATCATATCAAGTGATTCTCCTTCAAATGCTTTTTGTATATCGGATAATGATTTTTTACCTTTTATTAATTCTTTCACTATTTTATATTCATAGGATCTAACTAATGGTAAAAGGGAGGATAAATATTTCAGAAAATTCATTTGAATTGGAGTAAATAGTGGGACATCTTCGTTAATTTCATATAAAAAATGATAATAGCTTCCATACTTTTTGATATATCGAGTGATATCTGTTGCCACATCAGAATTCAAATAATCCATGTGTTTAATATAATTATCTATCCCAAGATATTTCTTGAATCCTCGATACTCTTGCTCAAGTATTTGTTTCGTGTTAAAGTTGGTTTTTTCAATTGATTCTAATATTTTTTCTTTTGCAATTTCATCGATATGTACTTCAATGGGTAAGTCAATTTGAGAAAAGTTTTTTCGTACATATAGAGCAAGTAATCTTTTATCAATTTTATTACTATGAGATAATCCTCCTATTGCAAGTGCTATTTGAACACTTCTAGTATAACTATTTGCTATAAAATCAAGCACAATTAAATGTGTTTTATTTTCATACTTTCTTAGACCTCGACCCAATTGCTGAATGAAGATAGTTGCTGATTCTGTTGGTCGTAGGAAAAGAACCATATTGACTGCAGGAATATCAATCCCTTCATTTAGCAAATCAACAGCAAATAAAATTTCGATTTCGCCATCATCGGCTTCTAATGATTTATAAGCTGAGAGTCTTTCCCCAGTATCGCTTTTGCCTGTGAGAAAGGTGGTATGATAGCCAATATAATTCATTTTTTCACTCATTAACCTAGCATGCTCGATAGTACGACAAAATCCCAGAGCTTTTAGTTTTGAATGAGGTCGATATTTTTCAATATTTTCTTTTACAAATTCTATGTGAATGTCATCAGCAATTCGGCGAATTAACTTCACAACATCTTTCTCCGAATAATCAATCAAACTATCATTGATCCCGTAATATTTAAAGGGAACAACTAGTTCATTAATAAGTGCATCTCTCAATCTTAATTCATAAGGAACATTTTTCTCAAATAAGTCAAAGACCGATTCATTATCCATTCTTTCAGGGGTTGCTGTTAACCCCAATAAAAATTGCGCGTTAAAATATGATAATATTTCTTGATAGGTTGCAGCCGTAGCGTGATGTACTTCATCAATAATGATATAATCAAATTCATCTTGATTAAACAAGTCGAGATTTGTAGATAATGTAAAATTTGTCGAAAAAATAAAATCGGCATCAATATCTTTATTCTTACTGTTGAAGAATCCATAAGATTTTCTTGCACCAAAAATACTTCTAAATGTCTCCATAGCATCGTGTAGTATTGTGTCTCTATGTACAACAAATAATAGTCTTTTAGCGTCAAAATTTTTAGCATCAAATGCTGCAAGATATGTTTTCCCGCTTCCTGTTGCTGCAATAATTAGGGCTTTATTAATGCCTCTACTTCTCAGTTTGCTTATTTCCTTTAGAGCTTTCATCTGCATGTAATTAGGTTTAATTTTACTAATGTAATTGAGAGTATAATCCATATCCCATCTCTCAATGGAATAATCTACTAATTTATTATATTGAGCAATCAATTCTTTACTTAATGAGAAAGTTTCATCCCATAATAATTGAAATTCATAATAAATTTCGCGTATTGTTTCATCATCATTAATTGATTTTATTGATACATTCCACTCAATGTTTTTAAGTAGTGCAAATCGAGTTATATTAGATGATCCAACAACAATTTCCGCACAATCATTGTATTTGAACAAGTAACCTTTTGTATGAAACCCATTCTCTCCAAAACAGTTTAAATCTAAATGACATTCGAAGTTAGAATAAATTTTTGCAAGTGACAGGATCATGTCTAATGACGAAGGATCTGTAAAGTTTTGATATGTAGAAGTGATGAGTTTTCCTATGGCTCCTCGTTTCAAAGCTTCATCTATATCCTTATATAGTAATACCAATCCTGCTTTTTTTATGAAACTCACAGAGAAAGAAAATTCATTACATTTCTTTAATGCATCTTTGATTTTGTCTAAAAATGTAATTTTCGAATTGTTAGATAAAAATTTCGATATCATATGAACTCTTTTCCGCTAAAATGCATATTGTTGTTACATTAAATTCTATAATAACTTTATTTTAACACCATGTGAAAAATAAAACAAGAATTCATTTATCCTTTTTGAATTCTTGTTAATTATTTCTATATGCGAAAATGTTGCGTTTTTAACATCTACATGCATTTTCTTAATGAATTATATAATAATTTCATTTTATCATATGCAAAAAGTAATGTGAACTCAAATAATTAATGATTATTGTTTGTTACTTTTATAGTGCCGTTTTTTCTTAAAAAGAGACTGATATCATGTGAATCAATAAACTCAATTGTATCATAATTAGCAGCCAGTTTAGCTTGATTTGTTAGTTCATTATTAGTTACTAGAATAGCTTTATTTGCTTTAGAGATAATTTTCCCCCGACGGGTTTGATATACTGCATAGTCATTAATTGGCTTAGAACTATGTTTAACCTGAATAGAAATTCTTTCATTGCCTTTTTCTGCAATGACATCTGTTCCATTATCATGTGTTCTTTTCGTTGTCCAAGCTTTATATCCCTTTCTAACAAACATTTCTTTAACAAAGTATTCAAATGCAATCGGATCAAGCTTGTTAACATCGTCCATATCTTTTACTTCTATAGTCATATTTTGAAGCTTTCTTGCAAAAAAAATTCGTTTGTTGTTAAAGTATTTAGCCTTGACAGTTGAATAAATGACTACTAGAAAATCCAATCCTAACGTAATATATAATGTTGTCCTAAACATTTCCATTTTCATATTAAAAAAACCGAAAAATACAGATACTGGAATTAGTATTATCGAAGCCATAAGAGTAATAGCTTGTATATCATCAAAGTTCAACTTCTCTTTTAAAAAGTAATATGTATTTTCTATCAAGTTATCAATCGTGTTTTTTTTGCTTTTATTGTTCATATGCCTCTCCCTTACAAAGTATTCTATATATCAATCGAACAAAAACATCTAGATAATTACTCAATTAGTCGAAATCATTGTTAAATCTCCCTGCCTTTATATTATGCTTTGAAAAATTTGGTTTACTATTCTATATAATGTTAAATAAGTCTAAATATTATTAACTTCGGACTTGTCTCTAGAACCTTTTATAATAATCAATTCATTCTATCATCTATTATTGTAACACTATGTGAAAAATAAAACAAGAATTCGTTTTTCATTCTTGAATTCTTCTTAATTATTGATGCTTAGTGCTTTTTTCTATTGTTTTGATTTTTCATCCTTTCTTATACAAAAAGCACTTGGTGTTAAACACTAAGTGCTTTTACTCGCTTCTATTACGAACAGGTAATTATCAATTAGTATTTATTCTTCATAACCCCATTCAACGCTTTTAGTATAATATGCCCAGCTACCTGACCATCCCGATGGTTTTGATGCTACCTTACATTTGATTTCCGCATTCGTACAAAAATAAAATGCATTTGCTCCCATTGTTTCAACACTTTCAGGAATAATGACAGTTTGAAGATTCGTATTCACCGAAAAAGCAGATTCTCCAATACTTATAAGTCCTTCAGGAAGAATAATAGTTGTGAAATGACAACCATTAAAAGCAAATTTTCCAATACTTATAAGTCCTTCAGGAAGAATAATAGTTGTAAGATGACAACTACTAAAAGCAGATTCTCCAATACTTGTAACGCTACTAGGAATATTAATGCTTATAAGATGACAATTAAGAAATACCCTCGATTCAATTGTAGTAAGGTTTTCTGGCAAATGCACTGTTTTAAGATCACTACAAGACATAAATGCATCATATCCAATATGAGTGATACTATTAGGTATATAAACCGACTCTAGATTCAATTGATAAAAAGCCTTGATGGGTATTTCTGTCATTGTGTTGGGAAGTGTAATATTTCTAAGAGCAGTGCATAAGTGAAATGCTTCATCATCTATTTCTATGACACGGTTATTTTTAAAAAAAGTCACAAGATCTTCATCAGTAATCTTTTTGTTTTCAACATTCAGTAAAATGACATCGCGATTTGCTTTTTTTAAATAATAAAAATTGTCATCATTGATGTATTCATCTACCCTTACGGATATGCAACCTACGAGTCCACAAATTGCAAATACACATATCAACAACATCACCCATTTTTTCATCATTTTAGTACCTCAATGTTCATTGTTGCACTGATTGTATCATGATTAATACCTCGTGTCAACCTATAAAAAACAATTTTATAAAATAATTGTTCCTTGAATATAAAAAATTGTCCCTGTTAGGACAATCATTTTATAGTATAGAAATTATTAATATTGCTTATGGCGGAGGAAGAGGGATTCGAACCCCCGCTCGTGTTACCGACTTTCGGTTTTCAAGACCGACCCCTTCAGCCAGGCTTGGGTATTCCTCCAAGAAAAATATGGTGGCTCGGGGCAGAATTGAACTGCCCACACAAGGATTTTCAGTCCTTTGCTCTACCAACTGAGCTACCGAGCCACAATATAAAAATATGGCGGTCTCGACGGGACTTGAACCCGCGATCTCCAGTGTGACAGACTGGCATGTTAACCACTACACCACGAGACCAAAATGGTTGCGGAGACAAGATTCGAACTTGCGACCTCCGGGTTATGAGCCCGACGAGCTACCAGCTGCTCTACTCCGCGATCAATATGTGTTACAACACTTGGTATAACATCTATTATAACCTATGTCATTACACTTGTTATTATTCTAAAACTGGTGGACCCGGTAGGACTCGAACCTACAACCGACCGGTTATGAGCCGGTAGCTCTAACCATTGAGCTACGGGTCCAAAATGGTAGCGGTGGTAAGATTTGAACTTACGACCTCACGGGTATGAACCGTACGCTCTAGCCAACTAAGCTACACCGCCAGTAGAATAAAATAGCAAAAAATGGTGGATCCTAACGGTTTCGAACCGATGACCTCCTGCGTGCAAAACAGGCGCTCTCCCAGCTGAGCTAAGGACCCATTTTTTCATTGTACGGAATTATGAATTGGTGCCTAAGGCGGGAATTGAACCCGCACGATATTGCTATCATGGGATTTTAAGTCCCACGCGTCTACCTATTCCGCCACTCAGGCAATAAATGGTGTCTCCGAGACGATTCGAACGTCCGACCCACTGATTAAAAGTCAGTTGCTCTGCCAGCTGAGCTACGAAGACATAAACGAATGGTGCCGACTGCAGGAATTGAACCCGCAACCTACTGATTACAAGTCAGTTGCTCTACCAGATTGAGCTAAGTCGGCAAAAATGGTGGGGGTTGACGGGATCGAACCGCCGACCCTTTGCTTGTAAGGCAAATGCTCTCCCAGCTGAGCTAAACCCCCAGGACTAAAAATAGAAAGAAAGCTTGGCAACGACCTACTTTCGCAAGCTCGAAGCTTACTATCATCGGCGCTAAAGTGCTTAACTTCTGTGTTCGAGATGGGAACAGGTGTGTCCACTTTGCGATAGTCACCAAA